>DASUUD010000257.1:0-22223 GCA_036374255.1 Solirubrobacterales bacterium
GATGACCGCCACGTTGCCGCCGTTCGCCTTGTGGATCTCGGCGCGGATCCGCCGGGCGGAGGCGTCGGGGTCCTCGGGCAGCAGGGAGACGGTGCCGGGCTCGGGGAGGTTGGAGCTGTCGATGCCCGCATTGGCGCAGACGAAGCCGTGGTGCGTCTCGACAATCAGCACGCCGCGCTCGGCGCGAAGCACCTCGCGGCTCTCGCCGAGGATCAGCTCGACCAGGGCGGGGTCCTTGCCAAGCACGGCGGCGAGGCGCCGCGCCTCGCCGCCGGGGATGACCGAGGAGAGCCGTTGCAGGCGTCCCTCGGCCTTGGAGACGACCTTCTGGGAGACGACGACAGCGTCGCCGTCCTGCAGCGCTGCGCGGGCCGCGATCGCCGCGCCGACCTGCATCCCGGTCGTGAAGTCGGGCAGCCCCTCGACCGGGATCACCCGCAGCTCCCTCATCGCGTGGTTCCTTTGTCTCGCATGGCTGGACAAGGGAACCACGCCGAGGCCAACCAGTGGGATCGAGTGGCCGACGCCGACCAGTGGGATCGAGCGGCCGGGGACGACCCCGCCGCGGGGACGCGGGCGGGGGTCATATGCCCAGGGCCCTCGCGGTGCGGCGGCCGCGCTCCGGACGGCTCTCCACGGCGAGGGTCAGGGCGACGATGTCGGCCGGGGTGTCCAGGTCGAGCGCCAGCGAGCCCAGCTCTTCCACCGCGTACGGGGTGCCCGCGTCGCGGGCGGCGGCGACGTGGCGGGCGCAGCTCCCCTCGCCGAAGGCGGGCCGGATCGCGTCGGGCGGCGCGAGCACCAGCGCGTTGGTGCCGGTCCCGTGCCGGTCGGGGACGATCGCGACGAAGTCGTCCGGCACGCCGGTGAGCAGGCGGTCCAGCTCGCGGGGCTCCAGCAGGGGGCAGTCTCCGGGCAGAAGCACGACGCACCCGGCGCCCCGCTCGCGCGCGCGCCGGATGCCGGCCAGGGCCGCCCCGGGATGGCCGCCCTCGTCGGGATCGGGAACCAGCTCGGCGCCGGCATCGGTGGCGATCGCCGTGACGCGCGGCTCGCTGCTGACCACGATCGTCCGCTCGATCGAGCGCGCCTCGCCGATCGCCTCCAGGACGTCCTCCAGCATCGCCGTGAGCAGCGCCTCGCGCCGCTCCTCGTCGATTCCGCCGGCGAGCCGTCGCTTCGCGGACGCGAAGCGCTTCACCGGGAGTATCGCCGTCGCCCTCAACCTGTGCGCAAGCTAGCGGCGAAGTCGAGCACGATGCGGGCCAGCCGGACCCGGGCCGCGGCGCTGTCCATCAGGGTCGGCGCGGCCTGGGTGGGGACGTCCTCCGGGGGCGGGTCCGGGTCGCCCTCGTCCACGACCATTCCTTCGATCAGGCCGGCGTAGAGCGAGGCGACCCCGGCGGCGGTCGAGGGGCGATCGACCGCCGCCATGAAGCGCTCGGTCGGCCCTTTCACGACCTCTCCCGCCACGTAGGGGCTGACCGCCACCACCGGAGCCCCGGAGCGGGCGATCGCCTCGCGCATTCCCGGCACCGAGAGGATCGGGCCGATGCTGATCACCGGGTTGGAGGGGCCGATCACGACGACCTCGGCCTCGCGGAGCGCACCGAGCACCTCCGCGCTCGGCTCGGCCCGCTCGATTCCCTCCAGCTCCACGCCCAGCACCTCGGGCTCGCCACGGTCGAGCACCAGGTACTCCTGTATGTCGCGGCGGCCGGCGGCGGTGGTCACCTTGGTGCGGACCGGCGCCTCAGTCATCGGCAGGACCCTCGCGGAGACGCCGAGGGCGGCGGCGATCTGCGCCTGCGCGTCGGTCTGGCTTCCCCCCGCCTCGAGGAACTGGCGACGGTAGAGGCAGGTGGCGAGGTCGCGATCGGAGAGGCTGAACCAGTCGGGCGCCCCGAGCCTGGAGAGGCGCTCGAAGACGGTGAAGCTGTCGTCGCGGATTCCCCAGCCCCGCTCCGCGTCGATTTCGCCGCTCAGCCAGTAGGTGACGAGGTCGGGGTCCGGCGAGACGTGGACGCCGAGGACCTCGATGTCGTCGCCTGTGTTCGCGACCACCGAGAGATCGGCGCCGATCTCCTCCTGCAGACCGGCCGCGAGTTTTGCGCCGCCGGTGCCGCCGGCGAGTAGCGCGACCCTCATCGGCTCCTCTAGGACCAATGGTTGCCGTCGGGGAGCCCGGTGAGGCGGATGCCGGCGTGCGCCCTGTAGCGGCTGTTGACCGAGATCAGCAACGGCGTCAGCTGCTCGACGATCCGCGCCGTCTCCAGGGCGCCGGCGTTCACCGCTCGCAGGCCGTCGATCAGCTCGACCAGGCGGGCGACGCGCGCCTTGTCCGCCTTGCGGTCGCCGCATACAAGCACGTCCTCGTCCAGCTCGGCGTCTGGGTCCGCCAGCTTCGGGGCGGAGACCGTGTGGAGCGCGGCGACCACGGTGACCCCCTCGGGGACCATCTCCTGGGCCTGCTGCGCCGCCGAGCCCTGCCAGACGCCGAGCGAGCGGGTCGCCTTGCCGCTCACCGCGGCGGCGAGGGGGACGGTGCAGTCGACGAGGATCTGGCCGGGCTGGAGCGCACCGCGCAGGTTGTTCAGGTTCTCCGACTGGGCGCGGAAGGGGACGGTGAGGAAGACGATCTCGGCGCGCCGCGCAGCGTCCTCGTTGAGGAGCCCCTCGGCCTCGGCTCCCGGGACGGCCTCCCGGAGGCGCGCCGCGGCCTCGCCCGCCCGCTCGGAGGAGCGGGATCCGATCGCGATCGCCTGGCCGGCTTTGGCCCAGCGGAGCGCGAGCCCCGCGCCGAGAGCGCCTGTGCCGCCGATGATTGGGATCGGCTCGTCCACGGCGCCGCAGTCTATGCTCACCGACCGATGAGGCTGGAGGGACGAAAGGCGCTGGTCACCGGAGGCGCCCGGGGGATCGGCGCGGCGATCGCGACCAGGCTGGCGGCGGAGGGGGCCGAGGTCTGGGTCGGCGACATCGACGTGGAGGGGGCGAGGCGGACGGCCGAGGCGGCGAACGGCCATGCCGTCGAGCTCGACGTGACCCAGATCGAGTCGGCCCGCGCCGCGGTGGAGGCGGTGGGGACGCCCGACATCCTGGTCAACAACGCGGGCACCGACGAGTTCGGGTTCTTCACCTACACGACGCCCGAGCAGTGGCAGCGGCTGATCGCGATCAACCTCGGCGGGGTCTTCAACTGCACTCACGCGGCCCTGCCGGCGATGCAGGAGGCCGGCTACGGGCGGATAGTCAGCATCTCCTCGGAGGCGGGCCGGGTCGGCTCCAAGGGATCGGCCGTCTACTCGGCGACGAAGGGGGGCGTCATCGCCTTCATGAAGGCGATCGCCCGCGAGAACGCCCGTTACGGGATCACGGCCAACTCGATCGCCCCCGGGCCGATCGAGACGCCGCTGCTGATGGGCGCCGCGGAGTTCGGCGAGATCGGTGAAAAGGTGATCGAGACGATGAAGGAGGGGACGCAGATGAAGCGCCTCGGCAAGCCGGAGGAGGTGGCCGCCGCCGCCGCCTTCCTTGCCTCCGACGACGCCACCTTCGTGACCGGAGAGACGCTCGGCGTCAGCGGTGGATTGGGGATGGTGTGAGCCTGCCGCCTCTGGCAGATGCCGGCAACGGGAATGGGCGCCCGTCCGAGCCGACGCTCGAGCCTGGGATCGAGCGCATCGACGAGTTCGAGGTGAGCGGGGCGCTCACGACCGACGTTGGAGGCTCGATCGGCACCAGCGTCCTCTCGACGCCGGGAATGATCGCGATGATGGAGCGCTGCTCGGCGGTCCTCGCCTACACGCACCTGCCGGAGGGGCGGGCGACGGTGGGCTTCGAAGTCTGCGTCAAGCACGTCTCGGCGGCGGCGGAAGGGGCGAAGTGCCGGGTGCGCTCGACCCTGCGCGAGGTGGTCGACGGGCGCAAGCTGCGCTTCGACGTGGAGGTGAGCGAAGGGGACCGGACGATCGGCGTCGGCACCCACGAGCGCCGCGTGATCGAGGTCGGCCAGCTCGGCTAGGACCACCGGTCCACGGGCGGCTCGGCCTAAGCTTCCCTCGTGGACAGCTTGCCGAGCACGGTGCGGATCCGCGAGGTCGGGCCGCGGGACGGCTTCCAGAACGAGCCGGAGACCATCGAGACGGCCGACAAGGTGCGGCTGATCGACTTGCTCTCGGCCTCGGGGCTGCGCCGGATCGAGGTCACCTCATTCGTGCGGCCCGACGTGATCCCCCAGCTCTCCGACGCGGAGGAGGTGCTGGCGGGCGTGCAGCGCCGCGACGGCATCTCCTTCTCGGTGCTGATCCCGAACGAGCGGGGCCTGGAGCGCGCCCTCGCCGTGCGCGACCGCTTCGACGAGATCAACGTCTTCGTCTCCGCCTCGGAGACCCACAACCGACGCAACGTCAACCGCTCGATCGAGGAGTCGCTGAACGGGCTGGAGCGGACGCTGGAGAGCGCGCGCGAGGCCGGCCTGCGCTGCGAGGGAGTGATCTCCGTCTCCTTCGGCTGCCCCTACGAGGGCGAGGTGCCGCCCGAGCGGGTCTTCGGGATCGCCGAGCGCCTCGCCGCGGCGGGCTGTGAGGAGATCGGTTTCGGAGATACGACCGGGATGGCCAACCCGCGCGGCGTCCATGCGTTCTTCGCCGCGGCCCGCGAGCGCCTCCACTCGGTCGAGCTGACCGCCCACTTCCACAACACGCGTGGGCAGGGACTGGCGAACGCGCTCGCCGCGCTGGAGGAGGGGGTTGACTCGTTCGAGTCGAGCTTCGGCGAGCTCGGGGGCTGCCCGGTGCCGCCCGGCTCGACCGGCAACGTCTCCACGGAGGACCTGGTCTCGATGCTGCACGAGATGGGGGTGGAGACGGGCATCGACCTGTCCCGCCTGCTGGAGGCCTCGAGCGCTGCGCAGAAGCTGCTCGGCCGGCCGCTGGGCGCTCACCTGTTGCGCGCCGGGCCGGTGGAGTGGGGCGGGGCCGAGTAGGCTCCTGCCATGAAGAGCGACGCCTTCCGCCGCGCTGCCGAGGCAAAGGACTTCACGAAGGGCGAGGAGCTGTTCTCGCCGGACGTCACCTTCCTCAGTCCGGCTGTCTTCCAGCCCTATGAGGGGCTCGAGGCGCTCGAGGTCCTGCTTCGCAACATCGCCGAGGTGCTCGAGGACTTCCGCTACGTCGACCAGGTGGAGACGGGCGATACGGCGGTCCTGGTCTTCGAGGCGCGGGTCGGCGACCGGGAGCTGAACGGGGTCGACGTGCTGCGCTTCGGCGAGGACGGCAGGATCGCGGAGATGATGGTGATGATCCGCCCGATGACCGGCCTTATGGCCGCGGCGGAGGAGATGGGCCGCCGGCTCGGCGTCAGCTCCGGCTGATCTTCCGTTCTCCACCTAGGGGAGGAAAGGACGGGTGCGGGTTCGCGATCGCACCCTCGAGGCACCCCCGAGTCGCCTGAATCGTTGATTCCACGGGCACAGGTGCAACGGCGTACGCGGACGTGGAATCAACCATCTAGGCTCACCTCGCCGTGACCGATATCCGACCCGCGCTGGAGGCCGCGCTCGCCGGCGGCCCCGAGCGCCACCACGAGAAAACCGCCGAGCAGGGCAAGCTGCCGGTTCGCGACAGGGTCGCGCGGCTGCTCGACCCGGGCTCTTTTGCCGAGGAGGCGCTGCTGGCTAACTGGGACAAGGAGGGGCTCGGCGCAGACGGGGTCGTGACCGGGCTGGGGACGATCGACGACCGGCGGGTGGCGCTGATGGCAAACGACCCGACTGTCAAGGCCGGGTCATGGGGGCCGAAGACGGTGGAGAAGATCCTGCGGATCCAGGAGCGGGCGCTGAGCCTGCAGGTGCCGATGGTCTACCTGGTGGATTCGGCCGGGGCGCGGATCACAGACCAGGTGCAGATGTTCCCGGGCAGGCGGGGCGCCGGGCGCATCTTCCACAACGAGGTGCGGCTCTCGGGCCAGGTGCCGCAGGTCTGCCTGCTGCTCGGGCCGAGCGCCGCCGGCGGTGCCTACATCCCGGCCTTCTGCGACGTGGTGATCATGCGGGAGGGCAACGCCTCGATGTACCTGGGGTCGCCGCGGATGGCGGAGATGGTGATCGGCGAAAAGGTGACGCTGGAGGAGATGGGCGGGGCGAAGATGCACACCGGGGTCTCCGGCTGCGGCCACTTCCTGGTCGGCAGCGATGAGGAGGCGATCGACCTGGCCCGCCGCTACCTCGGCTTCATGCCGGCCAACTGGCGCGGGCAGCCGCCGTCCGCCGAGCCGGCCGCCCCCGCATCGGAGGCGTCGATCGGGGGGATCCTGCCGGCGGACGAGAACCAGCCCTTCGACATGTCCGAGGTGCTCGAGTCCCTGCTCGACGCCGGCTCCTTCCTCGAGGTCCAGAAGCGCTGGGCGAAAGAGCTGATCGTCGGCTACGGGCGGCTGGACGGCCGCGCGATCGGCGTGGTCGCCAACCAGCCGAAGCAGAAAGGCGGGGTGCTTTTTGTCGACTCGGCCGACAAGGCGGCCCGCTTCATCCAGACCTGCAACGCGTTCAACCTGCCGCTGCTCTTCCTCGCCGACGTTCCCGGCTTCATGATCGGCACCGCGGTCGAGCGCCAGGGGATCATTCGCCACGGGGCGAAGATGATCAGCGCCGTCTCCGAAGCGACGGTGCCGAAGATCTCGGTGATCGTGCGCAAGGCCTACGGAGCCGGTCTCTACGCGATGGCCGGGCCCGCCTTCGAGCCCGACTGCTGCATCGCCCTGCCGAGCGCCTCGATCGCGGTGATGGGCCCCGGGGCGGCGATCAACGCCGTCTTCTACAACCAGATCCAGGCGATCGAGGACGAGGCCGAGCGTGAGCGGTTCGTGGCCGCCAAGCGGGAGGAGTTCAGCGCCGACATCGACATCCTCCACCTCGCCTCGGAGCTGGTCGTCGACGCGGTGGTGGAGCCCGACGACCTGCGCGAGGAGCTGATCCGCCGCTTCGCTCTGACGACCGGCAAGCAGCGCGGCTTCGCGGAGCGCCGCAATCCGGTGACCCCGGCATAGGCGATGGCGGCGCCGGCGATCGCGGTCGACGGGCTGCGGGTGCGGCGGGGCGGCAACGAGGTCCTGCACGGCCTCGGCTTCGAGGTCGCCGCGGGGCGGATAACTGGGCTGCTCGGTCCCAGTGGCTGCGGCAAGACGACCCTGATGCGCTCGATCGTCGGCGTTCAGATCGTCGAGGCGGGGCGGGTGGAGGTTCTCGGGACGGAGGCCGGCGCGGCGGAGCTCCGTCGCCGCATCGGGTACGTGACCCAGGCCCCATCCGTCTATGGAGACCTCAGCGTGCGCGAGAACCTCGAATTCTTCGCGCGGGTGCTCGGGGCGCCGCGGGCGAGGGTGGATGAGGTGATCGAGACGATCGCGCTCGGCGAGCAGGTTGAGCAGCGGGGTGAGAGCCTCTCGGGCGGCCAGCGCTCGCGGGTCTCGCTGGGGACGGCGCTCCTGGGGAACCCGGATCTGCTGGTTCTCGACGAGCCGACCGTCGGTCTCGATCCGGTGCTGCGGAGGGAACTGTGGGAGACGTTCGCCGAGCTTGCCGCCGGCGGGACGACGCTGCTCGTCTCCAGCCACGTGATGGACGAGGCCGAGCATTGCGACCAGCTGCTGTTGATGCGCGACGGTGATCTGCTCGCCACCGAGACTCCGGAATCCCTGCGCGAGCGCACGAGCAGGACGAGGCTGGACGAGGCGTTCCTGGCGCTGATCGAGGAAGGGGAGGGGCGGTGAATCTCCGGATCACGCGGGCCGTGGCGGTGCGAGTGCTGCGCCAGCTGCGGCACGACCCGCGCACGATCGCGCTGGTCATGGTCGTACCCCCGATCCTGCTCACGCTGTTGAAGTACGCGTTCGACCAGGACCCCGCTGCCTTCCAAAAGGTCGGCGGGCCGCTGGTGGGCCTCTTCCCGTTCATCACGATGTTCCTGGTCACTTCGATCACCATGCTGCGGGAGCGGACGACGGGCACGCTGGAGCGGTTGATGAGCATGCCACTGGCCAAGCTCGACCTGCTGTTGGGTTACGGGATCGCCTTCGCGATCCTGGCGACGGTGCAGGCGGTGATCGCCACGGTGGTGGCGTTCGGGCTGCTCGATCTTCAGGTCGCCGGATCGACGTTCGTCGTGGGACTGCTCGCCGTGGGCAACGCCGTGCTGGGGATGTCACTCGGCCTCTTCGTCAGCGCCTTCGCCCAGACCGAGTTCCAGGCTGTTCAGTTCATGCCCGCGTTCGTCTTCCCGCAGCTCCTGCTCTGCGGGCTGTTCGTCCCCAGGGATCAGATGGCCCCGCTGCTGGAGTCCGCCTCCTACGCCCTGCCGCTCACCTATGC
This sequence comes from Solirubrobacterales bacterium, assembly GCA_036374255.1. Taxonomy (GTDB): domain Bacteria; phylum Actinomycetota; class Thermoleophilia; order Solirubrobacterales; family 70-9; genus VRUE01. The sequence continues at coordinate 8,369 of DASUUD010000257.1, forward strand.
CTTTGAAGCGCTGCACCGGGTGACGGTCGATGGAAGCTTGGGCGCGGCAGGGGCGCGTGACGTCGCGGTGACGGTCGCCGTGACCGTCGCCGCCCTGGCGCTGGGCGCGGCGACGCTCCGGCGTCGCACGGCCTGAACGACCGGGCCCGATCTCCCGCAGACGCGAATCAGGATGGGATCGTCTGGCCCTTCGCCTCCGAGCCGCCGAGGAATTCGCGGGCCCGGGCGATGACCAGATCGGGTCTCTCGTCGACCACGAAGTGGCCGCAGCCCTCGACCAGCTCGACCTGCATGTCGTCGGCCTGGCGCTCGGTGCCGGCGACCATGCCAGGACGGGTCGCGAAGTCGTCGGCGCCGTTGACCAGTCGCGTCGGCACGGTCAGCCGCCGGTCCCGGTAGCGGCCGCGCATCAGGGCGGGCATCTCCTTGAGTTGGAAGACGCGATAGAGCTGCACGGCGGCGCGGGCGCGATCGGGCTGCTCGAACCTGTCCGCGAAGGCTCGCAGCGTCGCCTCGTCCCAGGGGTCGCGGACGGTCGAGCCCGCCACGAGGGTGCGCGGGACGAGGTTGCCGCGCCGGTGCAGCAGGGCGCCGAGCCCCGGGGACGCAACTAGGAGCTGGTAGAAGAGGCGCCAGGAGTGGGGCAGCGCCTGGCGGACGGGCACCCAGGGGGGAGGGATTCCCAGGGCCAGGAAGCGCTCGACGCGCTGCGGCTCACGGAGGCAGATCAGGAAGCCGATCCAGCCGCCCCAGTCGTGGCCGATCAGCTTGACGCGCTCGAGGCCGAGCTGGTCGAGGACCGCGAGGACGTCGGTGGCCAGGTTCTCCTTCTCGTAGCCGGAGGGCGGCGCATCGGACCAGCCGAAGCCGCGCAGGTCGAGGGCGAGCACCCGGTGGCGGTCGGCTAGCGCGGGCAGGATGCGGCGCCAGAGGTACCAGTGCTGCGGCCAGCCGTGCAGGCAGAGGACGACATCGTCGCCGGCCCCGGCCTCGGCGACGTGGAAGCGGAGTCCCCGCGCCTCGACCCAGCGGTGGTCCACTCCGTCCACGTGCGGCAGGTCGGCGGGGAGGGGCGAGCTCATCGATCGAGCCTTCCGGCCATCTCCACGAACCAGTCGAGCGCCTCCGGGTTGGCCAGCGAGTCGCGGCTCGCGGCCTTCGCCGGGGGCGTGCCCATCAGGATCCGCTTCACCGGCACCTCGAGCACCTTGCCGCTCAGGGTGCGGGGCACGGCGGCGATCTGGAAGACCTCGTCGGGGACGTGGCGGGGGGAGCATTGCTCGCGGATCCGCCGGGCGATCTCGCCGCGCAGCTCGTCGTCCAGCTTCGCGCCCTCTCGCAGGACCACGAAGAGCGGCATCCAGCCGTCGGTCTCCGGTCTGGGGACGTCGACGACGAGGGCGTCGAGGACGTCGTCGACGCTGAGCACCGCACGGTAGATCTCGCTGGTCCCCATGCGGACCCCGGCGCGGTTGATGGTCGAGTCGGAGCGGCCGTAGATGATCGCGGTGCCCCGCGAGGTGATCTCGATCCAGTCGCCGTGGCGCCAGACGCCGGGGTAATGCTCGAAGTAGCTCGCCCGGTAGCGGCTGCCGTCGGGGTCGCCCCAGAAGAAGACGGGCATGGAGGGCATCGGCTCGGTGACCACCAGCTCGCCGACCTGGTCGGTGACGGAGTTGCCCTCCTCGTCCCAGGCCTCGACGGCGGCTCCCAGGGCGCGGGCCTGGAGCTCGCCGCGGTAGACGGGGAGCAGGGGGACACCGCCGACGAAGGCGGTGCAGAGGTCCGTGCCGCCGCTGGTCGAGAAGAGCCAGGTGTCGGAGCCGAGCTGTTCGTAGATCCAGTCGAAGCCCTCGGGGGAGAGGGGGGAGCCGGTCGAGCCGACCGCGCCGAGGCGGCTCAGGTCGCGACCGGCGGAGGGCTCGAGGCCGGCCTTCATGCAGGCGGCGATATAGGCGGCGCTGGTGCCGAACATGGTGATGCGGGCTCGCTCGGCAAGGTCCCAGAGCACGCCCATGTCGGGATGCCCCGGGTTGCCGTCGTAGAGGACGATCGCGGCGCGGGTGAGGAGCCCTGAGACGAGGAAGTTCCACATCATCCAGCCGGTCGTGGTGAACCAGAAGAGGCGGTCGCCGGGATGGGCGTCGACGTGGAGGTGGAGCTTCTTCAAGTGCTCGAGCAGGATCCCTCCCTGTCCCTGCACGATCGCCTTCGGCAGGCCGGTGGTGCCCGAGGAGTAGAGAACCCAGAGCGGGTGGTCGAAGGGCACGCGCTCGAAGGAGAGCTCGGCGCCGGCGCCCGAGTCGCGGAGTTGCGCCCAGGTGATCGTGTCGCGCAGCGAGGAGAGGTCGGGCTCGGAATCGAGATAGGGGAGGACGATGGTGCGCTCGAGGCTGGGCATCGCCTCCTGCAGCTCGGCGACGACATCGCGGCGGTCGAAGTCCTTGCCGCCGTAGCGGTAGCCGTCCACCGCGATCAGCACCTTGGGCTCGATCTGCGCGAAGCGGTCGATCACGCTGGCCGGCCCGAAGTCCGGGGAGCAGCTCGACCAGACCGCGCCGATGCTGGCCGAGGCGAGGAAGGCGACGATCGCCTCGGGGATGTTCGGCAGGTAGGCGACGACGCGGTCGCCGCGCTCGACGCCGAGCTCGCGCAGGGCGGAGGCGACCGTTGCGACCTGATCGCGCAGCTCGCCCCAGCTCAGCTCGTCGAGCTCGCGCAGCTCGGAGGCGTGCAGGATCGCGATCTCCTCGTCGGCCCTGCCGGCGAAGACGTGCTCGGCGTAGTTGAGCTGCGCGCCGGGGAACCACCGGGCGCCGGGCATCTCGCGGCTGCCCAGCACCGGCTGAGGCTCTCCGTCGGCGCGAACTTCGAAGAAGTCCCAGATCGAGGACCAGAAGCCCTCGAGGTCCTCGACCGACCAGCGCCACAGCTCGTGGTAGCCGTCGAAGCTCAGGTCGCGCTCGGCCTCCAGCCAGCTCATGTATTCGGTCATCCGCGCCCGCTCGAGCAGCTCGGCCGAGGGCTCCCAGAGCTTGTCCGCCGTCGCCGGGGTCACTCGGCCGGGGTGGTTCCCGAGCTGACGGCCTGTCTCAGGCGCAGCTCGTGCGGGTCGTGGGAGGAAAGCAGTTGGACCTCGTCGCCGTGGCTGGTGAGGAGCTCGCGCAGCCGTTCCCGGTTGTGCCTGCGGGCGCGGCTGTCGGCAGCAACGACGGTCTGGAAGAGGTCGAGCATTGGGGGGCAGCTGGGCGCGGCGGCGATCTCGTCGTGGTGAAAATAGGCGTCGCCGCAGTGCAGCAGCCAGCCGTCGGGAGTATTCACCGCGACGCCGGTGTGACCGCGAGAGTGACCGACGAGGGGGATCAGCAGAAGCTCCGCGTCGATTCCGGGCAGGATCCTGATGCCCTCGAAGCCGAACCAGTCGTCCCCGCCGATGTCGTGCTCGACCCAGCGCGGGCCGTGCGCCCAGTTCGCGGATCGGTAGCGCGGTCGGTCCCGCAGGCTCGGGTGCAGCGCGGCCGAGAGCTCGGTGGCCAGCACGTGCACCTCGGCGCGGGGGAAGTCCGGTAGGCCTCCGGCGTGATCGGGATCGAGATGCGTGGTGACGATCTGGCGCAGGTCGCCCCGCTCGAACCCGAGCTCCTCGACCTGAGCGGCGGCGGTCGTCTCGGGTCTCGCCTCCGGCCGCAGCAGGGCGCGGTAGGCGGTCCCCAGCCGGCCCGGGTCGCGGGCGTCCTCCATCCCGTAGCCGGTATCGACGAGGACGAGCCCGTCGCCCGCCTCGATCAGCAGGCAGTGGCAGACGATCGTCCCCGGGGCCAGCCAGCCCCCCTCGCCGTTGATCAGGCGGGCGCCGTGCGGATGGAGCGAGCCGCAGCTGAGGTGGTGGATCCGCATCCTCGGCCGAGTCTATTGCCGCTCAGCGCTTCGGCCCGACGTGCCGGTCCATGATTTTCACAGCCTCGCGGCGGGCGACCGAGATGTTCCACGGCCCGTCCTGCTTCCAGGCGATCCCCAGCCGGTCGCAGGCGTCGCAGAAGATCCGCTGGATGTCGAGCGAGCGGTTGGAGAAGAAGTAGCGGGGATACGTGTAGGTCCTCTTCGGGTGCCGGATTCGGTTGGTCACCCGGCAGCCGTCCGAGTGGATCAGGCCCCGCAGGAGGCGGCCGGGATGCCGATCGACGATTCGTTTCTGCCAGGGCTCTAGGGCGATCGTCCGTTCGTGCTTGCGCCCTGGTCCGTGTTGGGGAAAGACATGCGGCCAGTGTTTTGAGAAGGAATTGACCTCGGCCACCATCTCGGCTCGATGGTGGTACACGCCCACTTTGCTGGCGGTGATGACGATGCTCATTACGGCCTCGCACTCAGCAATGATTAGGGGGTACTTCCGGTCGAGAAATATGCGGAGACGGTAAACGCCGCGGGGATGGGCCGAGATCATCCCGTCGCCCAAGTAGAGACCCAGGAGGTATGCATAGGCGAATGCTGTGAGGCCGGGAATGAAATTCGCCTGCCTTGAGCAGCGCGGGCACGTCGCAACCTGGCGAACCCTGGACGCGCCCCTGCGACGTACTCGGGTTCGGCCGCGGACCCAATCGCTAATCGTTCGCCGGTTGACGCCGAGCTCGCGGGCGATCTCACAGTTGTTGAGCCCCGCGTGTGCCAATTCCAGGGCCCGTTCCACCTGCCAGAGCGGCTTCATCTCTGGATGCGGCGGGTGGGACTCGAACCCACAAGCCCTTGCGGGCAGCGGCTTTTGAGACCGCCTCCTTTGCCGATTTGGACACCGCCGCCGGTCGATTCATTCTACGCCCGACGCTAGAACCCGCCCCGGTCGCAAACCGCTCGAATCCGCCCTTCCGCTGCGATTTCTTACAGTCCCGTCACAGACATTTTTCAGTCCTGTGACAGACCCGACGGCGCTCAGACCGGCTGCGGGGTGCCGCCGTTCTCCGGCGGGGCTCCCCGGCCGTAATCTTCGCCGGAGCCGAGCGGGCGCTCTTCCTCGATGTGCCATTCCTGGCTGAAGCCGTAGAAGGCGGCCGCGATGAGGACGATCTGGAGCAGGAGGAGGATCACGACGAGCAGGCCGATCGCCGGGGCGGGGATCAGGAACGACTCCTCGAAGCCGTCCTTGTCGCGCGCGAACCAGCTGTTGGCGCCGACCGCGCAGAAGATCGCGAGGATCATCGAGAGTGCCGCCGCCACCGGCAGCACGCCCCGGCTCCACTGCGAGACGCGGAAGGCGAAGAGCGCGTAGAGCGCCGCGAAGATCAGGCAGACGATCCCCATCCCGCCGCCGCCGCTCAGCAGGTTCCAGCCTGTGATCGCGATCAGCGCCGCGATCCCGGTGGTTGCGAGCATCAGCAGCATGATCACGAACTTCGTCGTGATCACGTCGGCCTTCTCCCGGTTGGGATGCCAGAGCTCGTAGCCGGGCCTCGCCTCTCCTACCGCCACGTGCCCGATCATAGAATCCAACAGCGACATCGCGGCGTTGGCTGCACGTTAAGCGGCCGAGAGGCGCTCGCGCGGGCGTGGCGGAATTGGCATACGCGCCAGGTTTAGGTCCTGGTGGGCTTCGGCCCGTGGGGGTTCAAATCCCTCCGCCCGCATCAGCAGGAAGCCCCTGCAAATCGACCACATAGGCAGCGCGCGGCCCTTCCCCGGCCTTCAGGCTCGACAATGCCCTTCGTGCGCCCGTCGGTGCGCCAGTCAGCGCGACGTGCCACCGCTCGACTTGCCCGGGCCTTCTCCGGCCGCCATCACTTGCTCCACCGCCTTCTCGACCGCATGCTGCACATCTTTCTTCTCGGCCGAGTCATCACGTAACTCGTCAGTGCGAAGGCGATCCAGACGTTCATGGGCCATGCGACGATCGAGATTACGTTCGGCCAGTACGGGCACCTGATGCCCGGCTCGCGCGAGCAGGCCCGCGAGTTGCTTATCTCGACGCCGCCGAGCGGGAGGCGCGGGTGCGGGCGGTCGCTGCCGCCTGACTCCGGCGGTCGCGCTGGGCACCTGCGCCGTGGCGAGGCGCGTTTTGGCGGCAGTTTGGCGCTAGGTAGAGCGCCCGTTTAGCGTCGGTGACACCCCCAATACTCAACGCCACCGCCCAAGTCGCCGAGGAAGCCCCACTCCCCGCTAGCTTCGGTCGGGCACGGCTGCCCGTGGAAGCGGTCGTCCCGACGAAGCGACTCTGTTCCTGTGAAATCGGGCACATCCGAAGTTGGGTCAGTTGTATTGAAGAAGTAGAGGAGTTGGGCGTTTGCCCCGGTCGGAGGCCACGGCTTACCCGGGGGCGAGCAATGGACGCCCAATCCTTCCACGTTGAAGCATGTCCAGCCGTGTGTGTTGAGCTGGTCTGGGCTGAGGCCACCCCGCTTGGCGCCTGACTGACTGACCGTCGCTAATGACAACGCCAACACAGCCGCCGCAACCAGCAGAATCGTGAATCGTCGCATGAGGTCTCCCCTCGGCTCGACTATGTGGAGGTCTGTTACCCGAAATGCTGTGCGCCAGTCGTGCGCCGGGCGCCAGCGTAGCCGAGCGTCGTCCTGCGTCTGATGAGGGAGCCGGGAACGGCGCAAAGCCGCATTCTTAGGCGCTGGATGCCGCTGGGGGACGCTGGAGCGGGAGCACGCTCCCGGTTTAGGTCCTGGTGGGCTTCGGCCCGTGGGGGTTCAAATCCCTCCGCCCGCATCGCAGGGTCGGATACCTACAGCCGGCCAACCGAGTGCGCCCCGTCAGGGCTTCACGCCTGCAGCACCTGTCCCCAGGCGGGTTCCGGCGGTCCGAGGTGCCACCCCTGGGCGCAGTCGACGCCGAGCTCTCGAAGCGCCTCGAGCACGCCGGCGGTCTCGACCCCCTCGGCGATCGTCTCCTTGCCGAGGGCATGCGCGAACCTGACGATCAATTCGACGATCAGCCTGTCGATGGGGTCGTCGTTGATGTCTCGGACGAACTCCGTGTCGATCTTCAGGTAGCGCGCCGGCAGGCTCTTGAGATAGAGAAAGGTCCCGAAGCCGGTACCGAAATCGTCGAGCGCAATGTCGCAACCGAGCTCCGCGAGCGCGGAGACGAACGCCTGGGCCCTGTCGAAGTCGGTCGTCACGGCCGTCTCGGTCAGCTCGAACGTCAGGTTGCCAGGGTCGAGGCCCGCCTCGATCGCCTCGCGCACCCCCGAGAGGATCTGCGGATCCCCCACGGACCGGCCGGACAGATTGACGCTCACGGGTTCGTGGCGAGCGAATGCGAGCGCTTCGCCGACGACCCAGCGATCGATCCGGCCGACCAGTGAGAACTCCTCGGCAATCGGCATGAACTCGTCCGGCGGGACGATCTCCCCGTCCTCGGAGAGCATCCTGATCAACAGCTCGCGGTGGTCGACACGGCCGTTGCGGAGCGAGACGATCGGCTGGCTGTAGATGACGAAGCGTTCGTCGCCGAGCGCATCCTGGACCTGGCGCGCCCGGGAGAGGACGTCGGAGGCGAGTCCGTCGTAGAGCGTCGTGCGATCGCCGCCCTCCTCCTTGGACCGATACATCGCGGTATCGGCGGCAGCAAGCAGGTCGTCTGTGCTCACCTTCTCGGTCCCGTCGAAAACCGCAATCCCGATGCTGATGTGCACCGGCGGACCGAACGGGCGCTCGAACAGCCTGGATCGCACGTCTACGGCGACCGCCATCGCCTGCTTCGCCGTGGCCTCCGGCAGGATCACTGCAAACTCATCGCCACCCGTGCGCGCGACGATGTCCGTCTTGCGGAGCCTCTTCGCCAAGACCTGAGCCACCGACAGCAACTGCCGGTCGCCGGCCAGGTGGCCGTAGGAGTCGTTGGTCAGCTTGAAGTTGTCGATGTCCACCACCAGCACTGCGCCCGAGCGGTGATACCGAGCGGCATTGGCGAGGACGCGCTCGAGCTCGAGCAGCAGGCGGCGACGGTTGTAGAGGCCGGTGAGCGGGTCACGGTCGGCGAGGATCTCAAGACGGCGCTCCATCGCCTTGCGCTCCGTGATGTCGACGACGATGATGCCGATCCCGATCACTTCTTCGTCCAGGCGGACGGGATAGAGGCTGGTCAGCCACGCTCTCTCCTCGCCGAACCCCTGCAGCACGCCGGTCGTCTCTGCATTGACCACGGGCTCCCCGGTCTCGAGCACGCTCCTGTAGGCAGGCTCGAGCTGGGGCCACAGGTCCGGGACGACCTCGGCGATCGTCCGTCCGATCTGCTGCTCGGGCTGCACACCATTGATCGCTGCAAGTGCCTCGTTGACGCGGATCAGGCGGAAGTCGCGGTCGCAGAAGCCGAGCCCGGCGGGGGAGGCCGATTGCAGCGTCTCCAGCAGCGAGAGCGACTCCGCGGCGCGGCGCTCCGCCTGCCGGAGCCTCTCCTCGAGGAGGTGCCGCTCCTCGATGTCAGTGGCCGTTCCGGCCCACTTCACCACCTCTCCGGCGCTGTCCCACACCGGGAGCGCCCGGAGCAGGTGTCGGCGGTAGGCGCCGTCGTGGCGCCGGAGACGCAGCTTGATCGAGAAAGGGGCTCGGCGCGAGACGGCGCCCCGCCACTCGCGCATCGAGCGCTCCTGGTCGTCCGGATGGACCAGGGAGCGCAGGTCCCAGCCGTGTCCGCCGCTCTCCAACCCCGTGTATTCGGCGCCGTGCCGGCTGAAGTACTCCGGCGTCCCGTCAGGCGCGGCCGTCCACACGACCCCCGGAATCGAGTCGACGATTCGCTCGAAGCCGATGCCGCTCAGGGGATCGGCGGCACTGTCGCGAGGCCGGTTCATCGCGGTTAACCAAGTATCGACCGCTCAATTCCGGACTCCTCCGTAGAAACTACGTACCGGAAGCTCTGGCCAGGGAGGGGTGAAGCTGCGAGCATGACCCCGTGTTCGAGCGGGTGCTGGTCGCATACGACGGTTCCCCCGCCGCGGTCGCCGGCCTCTGGCGATCGCGATCGCACAGAGGCTGAGCCCGTGCACGTCCTCGTCGTCAACGTCGGCTCCTCCAGCCTCAGGCTCACCGTCCTCGACTCGGAGGATCGCCCCGTCTTCACCCGGGGCCACCCCTCGCTCAGCGGCTCGGACCTCACCAATGCGCTTCGCGAAGCCCTCGAGCAGGGAGGAGAGGTCGAGGCCAGCGGCCACAGAATCGTCCACGGCGGGGAGCGGTTCAGGGAGCCGACCAGGCTCGACCCCTCCATCGACGACGAGCTGGCCGCCCTCGACGACCTCGCTCCCCTGCACAACCCACCCGCGGTCGCCGCCGTTCGCGCGCTGCGCGAGCTGCGGCCAGAGCTTCCGGCAGTCGCCTGTTTCGACACGGCGTTCCACGCCACCCTGCCCGCAGCGGCGAGCACCTACGCACTCCCGGCCGAGTGGTCGGACCGCTGGACGCTACGCCGCTACGGCTTCCACGGGCTGTCGCATGCCTGGATCGCGAGGCGCGCTCCGGAGCTGCTCGAACGGCCCGCCGCGGAGCTCCGCATCGTCAGCTGCCACCTGGGCGCCGGGGCTTCGCTCACGGCGATCGACCGGGGCAGCTCGGTCGAGACGACGATGGGCTTCACGCCCCTGGAGGGGCTGGTCATGGCCACCCGCTCCGGCTCGATCGACCCCGGCCTGCTGCTCTGGGTCCAGGACCAGGGCGAGCTGACGCCGGAGCGGGCTCAGCGGGCGCTGGAGAGCGAGGCCGGGCTGCTCGGCCTCTCGCGACGCTCCGGCGACATGCGAGAGGTCATCGCCGGCGCCGAGGAGGGCGACGAGCGGTGCCGGCTGGCGATCGACGTCTACACCCACAGGCTCCGTGCCTTCATCGCCGCGATGGCAGCGGCGATGGGAGGCCTCGACGCGCTCGCTTTCACGGGCGGCGTGGGGGAGGGCTCGCCCCGGATTCGCGCCATGGCCGCCGAAGGCCTCGGCTTCCTGGAAATCGAGGTGGACCCGGAGCTGAACCGCCGTGCGGAGGGAGACACCTTCATCTCCCTTCCCGGCGCGGGCGTCGTTGCGCTCGTCGTCGAGGCGCGGGAGGACCTGCAGATAGCCGCCGAGGTGCGAGCCTGCCTCACTCAGAATCCGGCCAGGCCCAATCCCTGATCTCGGGCGGGTCCTCGCCGAAGTCGCGCGTGTACTGGCGGTGGCGAATCCGCTCGTCAGCCATTCGCTGGCGCAGGTGCGCGGCGGCGGGGAGGAGACCCGGAACGCGATCGATCACGTCCATCACCAGGTGGAAGCGATCCATGTCGTTCAGCATCACCATGTCGAACGGCGTCGTCGTGGTGCCCTCCTCCTTGTAGCCGCGCACGTGGAGGTTGTCGTGGTTGGTGCGCCGGTAGGCGAGGCGGTGGATCAGCCACGGATAGCCGTGGAAGGCGAAGATGATCGGCCGGTCGGTGGTGAAGAGCGCATCGAACTCGTCGTCGGGAAGGCCGTTCGGGTGCTCGCTGGGCGGCTGCAGGCGCATCAGGTCGACCACGTTGACGACCCGCACCCTCAGCTCGGGCAGGTGCTCGCGCAGCAACGCGGCGGCGGCCAGCGTCTCCAGGCTGGGGATGTCCCCGGCGCAGGCGAGCACCACGTCCGGCTCCTCGCCCCGATCGTTCGATGCCCATTCCCAGGCGCCGATCCCCCGCGTGCAGTGGGCGATCGCGTCGTCCATCGCCAGGTAGTCCAGCGACGGCTGCTTGCCCGCCACGATCACGTTCACGTAATTGCGGCTGCGCAGGCAGTGATCCGCGACCGAGAGCAGGCAGTTCGCATCCGGCGGCAGGTAGACCCGGACCACCTCCGCCTTCTTGTTCACAACGTGGTCGATGAAGCCGGGGTCCTGATGTGAGAACCCGTTGTGGTCCTGGCGCCAGACGTGGGAGCTGAGCAGGTAGTTGAGCGAGGCGATCGGCCGGCGCCAGGGGATTTCCCGCGAGACCTTCAGCCACTTGGCGTGCTGATTGAACATCGAGTCGACGATGTGGACGAACGCCTCATAGCAGTTGAACAGCCCGTGGCGACCGGTTAGCAGGTAGCCCTCGAGCCAGCCCTGGCAGAGGTGCTCGGAGAGCACCTCCATCACCCTGCCGTCGGGCGCGAGGTTTTCGTCTCCCCGCTCGATCCGCCCGTCGAAGGCGCGGTCGGTCACCTCGAACACAGCGTCGAGCCGGTTCGAGGTCGTCTCGTCGGGGCCGAGGAGGCGGAACCTATGGGGGTTCTCGCGGATCACGTCGCGCAGGAAATTGCCGAGAACACGGGTCGGCTCGCTCCACCCGGTCGCCGGGCTCGCCACCTCCACCGCGTAGCTGCGGAAGTCGGGAAGCTGGAGGTCGCGCAGCAGCTCACCGCCGTTGGCGTGCGGGCTCGCCCCCATGCGGCGCTCGCCCTCGGGGGCCAGCGCGACGATCGACTCCCGCGGCACGCCGCGCTCGTCGAACAGCTCCTCCGGGCGGTAGCTGCGCATCCACGCTTCCAGTTCGCGGAGATGCTCCGGGTCTTCTCGCACCTTGGCCAGCGGAACCTGGTGCGAGCGCCAGGTTCCCTCCACCAGGCGCCCGTCCACCTCGTGCGGCCCGGTCCAGCCCTTCGGCGTGCGCAGGACGATCATCGGCCAGCTCGGCCGCTCGGGCGCGCCGTCCCGCGCCGCCGCTTGGATCTCGCCGACCTCGTCGAGGACATCGTCGAGCGTCGCCGCCATCAGCTGGTGCATCGCCGCCGGCTCCTCGCCCTCCACGAAGCGCGGCGCGTACCCGTAGCCCTCCAACAGTGCGGCGAGCTCCTCCTGCGGGATGCGCGCCAGCACGGTCGGGCCGGCGATCTTGTAGCCGTTCAGGTGCAGGACCGGCAGCACGGCGCCGTCCCGGGCGGGGTCGAGGAACTTGTTGGAATGCCAGCTCGCCGCCAGCGGCCCGGTCTCCGCCTCCCCGTCCCCGATCACGCAACAGGCGAGCAGGCCGGGGTTGTCGAAGGCGGCGCCGAATGCGTGGGCGAGCGAGTAGCCCAGCTCGCCCCCCTCGTTAATCGACCCCGGCACCTCGGGCGCCACGTGGCTCGGCACTCCGCCGGGGAAGGAGAAGCTACGGAAGAGGTGCCGGATGCCCTCTTCGTCGCGATCCCACGGATACACCTCCGAGTAGCTCCCCTCGAGGAAGGTGCTGGCCAGCAGGGCCGGCCCTCCGTGCCCGGGGCCGGTGACGAAGATCGCGTCCAGGTCCCGCTCGCGAATCACCCGGTTCATGTGGGCGTAGGTGAAGGTGAGGCCGGGGACCGTGCCCCAATGCCCGAGCAACCGCGGCTTGATGTGCTCCGGGCGGAGCGGCTCCCGCAGCAGCGGGTTGTCCATCAGGTAGATCTGCCCGACCGCCAGGTAGTTGGCCGCCCGCCACCAGGCGTCGATCCTCTCCAACTCCGCGTCGGTCAGGCGGGGGTGGGTCTCGAACGTGGCCAAGAACCCTCCTTTAGCTTGCCGTAGGGTCGAGTCTACGCAGGGCCCCTTGACTGGGATTGCCCGGTCGTTTACCCGGCGCGCCGGGTCGGGAACCCAGGGCTTGTAGCGTGGACATCGTGCCTCCGAGCCGCAACCCTCGAGCCATTGAAGTGACTTCGTGGCTGCGGCCAATCGCAATCCTGGTCTTCCTATTGGCCCTGGGGATGCCTGTCTGGAGTTGCGGACTCGAAGAGGGGGCTAGCTCACGCCCGCCTCAGGTGGCCATCAGCGGCTTGTATCCGGAGTTCGACACCCGCCGGGGTGCCTACGTCTCGCGGTGCGGTCGCGGGGGCGCTCCGATCAGGGTCGCCGGGAATGGCGCGAAGGTAACCGCGATCCCGTCCCCGCCGACCGGTGGCGACCGCTTCGCGGCTCCGCCGGGATCGGACTTCGAGATAAGGGTTGATGACGGTGAGAAGCGGCGCAGCTATACGGTCAGGTGCCTGCCCGCCGACTTCCCGCAGTGGCGCTTCGAACCGGTGGGCGATCCGTCGCCGGGCCTGTTTGTGGTCAGCTTCCGCGCAACGCCACGAGAGAAGGCCTGGGTGATCGTCTTCGACCACGAGGGGGTCCCTCGCTGGTGGTACAGCCCCGAAACGCACGTGCTCTGGGCCCAGATCCTCAGCGATGGCATCGTCTCCTTGGCTCGCTCGTTCGGCGATGGCTACGGACTGGACGCCCGCATGGCCCACGAGATCCGATCGCTCTCCGGCGACCTGATCCGTCTGGTGAGGACGAGGGGGTCCTTGACCGACGGCCACGAGCTTCACGAGCTTCCCAACGGCAACTTCCTCCTCGCCAGCTACGCCCCGGATCCGCGGGTCGAGTTGCGCACTGTCGCCGCCTGGACGAAGCGGCGCCCCCCTGACCGTGCGGCGGTCGTGTTCGCGGAGATCCAGGAGGTCGGCCGCGGGGGGCGGGTTGCATGGCGATGGAATTCGCGCGGTCGCATCGCCCTGGGAGAGACCGGCCGCTGGTGGCGCAGCGTGCTTGTCAACCCGAAGTCCAGCCGCTTCGGGGAGACGTTCGATCCCGTACACATCAACTCGATCGAGCCGCACGGCCCAAATCGACTGGTGATCTCGACGCGCCACACCGATGCCGTCTACGGCATCGACCGTTCCTCGGGGAGGATCATCTGGAAGCTAGGGGGCAAGGAGACTGCGAAGTCGCTCCGGGTCATCGACGACCCGGCCGGGAAGCTCTTCGGCGGCCCGCACGACGCACGCATCGGCCCGGACGGCCGCCTGACGATCCTCGACAACGGCAAGGGTCGCCCCCGATTGCCCCGGGTCGTCTCCTACCGCCTGGACCTGGCGCGGGGTACGGCCACCTATCTGGGTCAGCTCACGGATCCTCGGGTCACAAGCAGTCATTGCTGC
>DASUUD010000258.1:0-2144 GCA_036374255.1 Solirubrobacterales bacterium
GAAGCTCTGGTTCATGATCAGCTCCGCAATCGGCTTGCGGCTGCGGCGGATTCGTTGCCACGCCCGGTCCGCCTCCGCGCCCGGGTCGAGCGGGTCCGGTCCAAGCGCCGAGGTGACCTCGCCCATTCGCTCGGGGGTCACCAAGGCGCAGATCATCGGCCCTCGCAGGTCGGCGTAGTGCGACTCCCCCACCATCCGGAGACGGACGGCTCCCACGGGTGCTGGTGGTGCATCCTGCTCCGTGGGCTTGACGGGAAACTGCCCGATCAGGCCCAGGTGGACGTGAAGCAGCAGGTCCGCCTCGAATGCGACGAAGAGGTGCTTGCCGACCGCGGTGGACTCACACAGACGTCGCCCGTCGAGTTGGGCCGCCTCGACCGCGAACCGGCCCTGAGGACTTGTCGCCTCGACCTCCCCGCCTGCGAAGGCCCGATCCAGTCGGGCCGCAAGCGCATGGATGGTGTGTCCTTCTGGCACTGCCCCTCCCTTTACGCTCGCGACTCGTCAGACTTGCGCGTGGGCAGCGCGCTGCTGCCTCCCCCGCGACGGGCGCAGACCCGCGCGACGGGGTCCGATCTCAGCGTTGCTGTCCCTCCATGCCCATGAGGCCGAGGATCCGGCGGAGGTCTTCCATCGAGGCGAACTCGACGGTGATCTTGCCCTTGCGTTGACCGAGGGCGATGGCGACCCGCGTCTCGAGGTGGTCGGCGAGACCGGCGGTGAAGTCGTCGAGCTGGGGGTGACGACTGCCGGCACGGGGTCGCCGCGGCTTCGCCGGGGCCGAGCCCTCGCCCATGGCGACAAGCTCTTCGACGGTCCGCACCGACAAGCCTTCGGCAACGATGCGCTGAGCCATGCGCTCCATCGCGGCCGCGTCTGCCATGCCGAGCAGGGCGCGCGCATGTCCGGCGCTGATGACGCCGGCTGCGACGCGGCGCTGGACAAGAGGCGGCAGCTTCATCAGGCGCAGAGTGTTGGAGATCTGCGGGCGGGAGCGGCCGATGCGAGTGGCGAGCTGCTCCTGGGTGCAGCCGAAGTCGTCGAGAAGCTGTTGGTAGGCAGCCGCCTCCTCGAGGGGATTCAGCTCGCTACGGTGGAGGTTCTCCAGGAGCGCGTCCCGCAGCAGGTCGTCGTCGTGGGTCTCCTTGATGATGGCCGGGACGGTGGCCATCTCGGCCTCCTGCGTGGCCCGCCACCGACGCTCACCCATGATGAGCTCGTACTTCTTCCCATCCGCGTCCGGCGCCTGGTCCTGCGGAATGCGCCGAACGACGATCGGCTGAAGCACGCCGATCTCCTTGATCGAGTGGACCAGCTCGGCCATGTGGTCTTCGTCGAAGATAGTGCGCGGCTGCTTTGGGTTGGGTCGGATGGAGTTGACGTCGATCTCGGCGAACTCGGCGCCGGGCACCGGCGCGAGACCCTCGAGCTCGGCCGCGTCCACGCGCTCCCGTGAGGTGGACGTCATCTCGTCGGCCGAACCTGCGTGGGCGGCGTCGTGGGCGGCGGCCGCGTCTGCGGACTGGCCCTTCTGCTCGGTGAAGAAGACATCTACCGGGCGATTGGTGCCTGCCTGTGGTGCGCTCGGAATGAGAGCCCCGAGTCCTCGGCCCAGTGCTCGACGCTTCTCCGCCATGTGTAACCCCTCAAACGTTTCGGCGCGACCATCGCGCCTCAGGGCAGTCTAGGGTCACGCTCGCCCGCTCGTGGCGACAGGAGCTCCCGCCGCACTGCTCGACGCCGTCGTCCCAGGTTCGGTTGTTTCACGTGAAACGTTGTCGCTTGGCGCCCGCCGCCGGCAGCATCAAGCGAGATGTTTCACGTGAAACGGAGCCTCTGCCGCCGAGCAAACAAGTTCGGGTTCGCGTTTCACGTGAAACATCTCCCTCCCCTTCGTCGAGGGGTCGGCGCGCTCCACTCGCCGCCGTGCCTCTTGCCAACTTCCCGTACCCGAGGGCACACAGGGCCCTGGATCGGCACCGCTTGGCCAAAAGAGGCCCGGCCCCGGCGCGGGATGACATTCGTCGATGCGCGTGCCATCAGGCAAGGCGCCCCCCACTTCCCGCCTGCCGGCTCGCAACTCCCTCTGTCAGCCGGACAAGGCACACGGTAGGACCGTCGATGCGACTGTGCTCGTTGCCGGG
>DASUUD010000259.1:0-3296 GCA_036374255.1 Solirubrobacterales bacterium
CGCCGTCTCCCTGACTTTGTCCAGGGCGCGGGTGAGGCGCGAGACGCCCTCCGGGATCCGCTCCGGTGGGACGCTGGCGAACGAGAGCCGCAGGCTGTTCGCGCCGCCCTCGATCATGAAGTCGGGGCCGGCCACGAAGGCGACGCCCTCGCCCCTCGCCTCGACCAGCAGCGTCGGCGTGTCGGTGCCCTCGGCGAGGTCGAGCCAGAGGAAGTAGCCGCCGCCGGGGACGACGAACTCCGCCTCGGGGATCTGCTCGCGCAGCGCCTCGACCAGGGCGTCGCGGCGAGCTCGCAGCGCGCCCTTGACGAACTCGATGTTGCGGTCCAACCCCCCGCTCCTGCACAGCGCCAGCACCACCGCCTCGGCCAGCATGTTGGGCGAGATGTACGTCTCGTTGGCGCGTTTCGCGAGCTCGGCGATCTCAGCCGCCGGCCCCGCGAGGTAGCCGACCCGCACGCCGGGGCTGACCGTCTTCGAGAAGGAGGAAGCGTGGATGACTCGCTCGGCCCTGTCGATGGAGAGCATCGACTCCAGGGCCTCGCCCTCGAAGGGAAGCTCTCTGTAGGGATCGTCCTCGAAGATCCAAAATCCATGCTCGGCCGCCAGCTCGGCCAGGCGCACGCGCTTCTCCGCGGAGAGGGTGCAGCCGGCCGGGTTGTGGAAGTTGGGGATCACGTGGGCGAGCTTGACGGGGCCCTCGCCGAGGGCGGTCTCGAGTGCGGCGACGTCGAGGCCGTCGGCCTCCAGGCGGATCGGGACCAACTCGACCCCGAGTCGCTGAAGGAGCAGGAGGGTGCGGTCGTAGGTCGGCTGCTCGACCACTACCCGGTCGCCCGGCTCGAGCAGGTGCTCGAACAGCATCGCCCCGGCCTCCAGCGAGCCGTTGGCGATCATCACCTGCGAAGGGTCGAGGCCGCCGTGCCTCTCGGCCACCCACCGGCAGAGACCCGGGTGCCCGACTCCGGTCCCGTAGGAGAGCGCCCGCTCCCAGTCCTCGGCCAGCGCGGCGGCGGCAGCCTCCCGCACCGCCTCCGCCGGCAGGATGTCGGCGCTGGGCGCCCCGCGCGCGAATGAGATCGACTCCGCCGCCATCGACCCGACCCTAGCAACGCCCCGGCCGATGGTCCTAGGAGGAAGTGGGGCCCCGCAGAACCGAGACGCCGGAGTGCCTTGGGTCGCCGTTGTCCTCCTGCAGGGAAACGTCGAAGAACTGGTAGCGCGAGGGCTCGACCGGGATCGGGATCTCGACGTCGGCGCGCCCATCCTCTCCGACCCGGAAGGAGCCGAGGGCGATCATGCGACCGTCGGCGTCGAGCAGCCAGAGCTCGTAGAAGTGTTTCGGGTCTGCCGGCCTCAGGCCCCTGACATCGACCGTCGCCCGCTCGCCGCCGGTGGTGACAAGCACGCGCCCCTCGGCTCCCGGCGGCCCGTCATCGATGCGGCTCAGGGCAAGCTCGGCCTGGGTGTCCGTAACGCCATCGTCGCCGCCCAGGAGCGCACCGGCTCCGATGCCGACCGCCAGGAGCAGCGCGGAGAGGGCGGCCGCCAGCGCCGGCCGGATCGTCAACGCCTCCGGCATCGACCACCAGCGACGGCGCCTGCTGCGAGTGCGACCGGCCGCCTCCGCATCGGCCGGCATATCCAGAGGCGGCGGCTCGAGCGGCTCCCAGACGTCATCCGGCAGCCCCGTCAGCCGCCCGACGACTGGACGCAGCCGCTCGACCTCGTCCCGCAGTGCCGCGTCGGCGGACATCCGCCGCTCGAAGTCGGCCGCCTCGTCAGAGTCAAGCTCGCCGAGCAGGTAGGTGGAGATCTCGTCTCGGGGCTCGCTCATAGCTCGTCCTCTTCGTCGATCAACTCTCGCAGCCTTCGCAGGCCGCTGAACATCCGCGTCTTCACCGTTCCCAGCGGGATCCCGTCGCGCTCGGCGATCTCGCTCTGGCTGAGCTCGCGGTAGAAGCGAAGGCGCAGCAGCTCGGCCTCCGCCTTGGGCAACCGGTCGAGCAGCTCACGCACCCGCCACTGCTCGGCCAGCTGCTCGATCTGCTGATCGCTCTGCGGCCCGCCCGACTCCGCCGCGATCGCGGCCACATCGGGGTCGAGCGGCTCCGGGACGCGCCGTCGCAGGTGGTCGATCGCGCGGCTGCGTGCAATCGTCATCACCCAGGTCAGCAGCTTCCCCCGACTCGGGTCGTAGCGGTCGGCTCGCTGCCAGACCTCGAGGAAGACCTGCTGCTGGACGTCCTCAGCCGCGGCACGGTCGCCGAGCGCATTGACCAGGAAACCGAAGGTGATCCTGCCGAATCGCTCGTACAGCGTGCGCAGCGCCTCCGGGTCGCGCTCCCGCAGGCGGGCGGCCAGTCGTGCCTCCTCGCTCGGCGTCGCCTTCAGGGCCATCGTCGGTCGCCCCATAGTGACGTAGTCGGCACCGAAGGTCGTGCCGACCCGGGGTTCGAGTGTCGCCGTGGCGCTCATCTACAGGGAATACGCACGGCGACCCCGGACGGGATGTCCAAACCGAAAAACCGGTGGCGGCTCTCGCCTCGTATCCCTGCCAAAACCCCGACTCGCGCCGTGCGGCGCGAGAGACATCGAACGAAAGGAACACCATGCTGAAGCGCATATTCCTGCTCGCCGGGTGCCTGCTCGCGCTGGCCGTCGGCGTCGCCGCCTGCGGAGACGACGATGACGAGACGACGGGCGGCGCGGCGACGACAGAGCAAGCGAACGGCACTGCGGCGAGCGAGGAAGGAACCATCGTCGCGGTGGCGCAGGAAACGCCCGACCTCTCGACCCTGGTCGATGCGGTGGTCGCGGCCGACCTCGTGAAAACGCTGGAAGAACCCGGCCCCTACACGGTCTTCGCCCCGACCAACGCTGCCTTTGACGCGCTGGGCGAAGAAACCCTCAACAACCTGCTCAAACCGGCCAACAAGTCGGAACTGAGCGAAATCCTCACCTATCACGTCGTCCCGGGCGAACTGACCGCCTCTGAACTGAGCGACGGCCAGACGCTGAAAACGGCCCAGGGCGACACGCTCGACGTCAAAGTCGCCGATAGCGGGGTGACCGTCAACGGCGCGACGGTGGAAATGCCCGATGTCGAAGCCTCCAACGGCGTCGTCCACGTGATCGACGAGGTCCTGACCCCACCGCGGGGCTGAGCCCGAGGCCGCTGCGCGGCGGCTCAGTCGCCGCGCAGCGTCTCGACCGCGATCTGCGCGGTCTCGGTGGGGCTTTCGCCGACCCGCACGCCCTTCGCCTCGAGCGCTTCCTTCTTGGCCTGCGCGGTC
>DASUUD010000260.1:0-2548 GCA_036374255.1 Solirubrobacterales bacterium
GAACCGGCCCTGGGACGGGTTGCGAGTGCTGGTCACGGCCGGCGGAACCCGTGAGCCGATCGATCCCGTGCGCTTCCTGGGTAATCGCTCCAGCGGCCGGATGGGTCTCGCTCTCGCGCGGGCAGCCGCCCGGCGAGGGGCGGAGGTCACCCTGATTGCGGCCAACGTTTCGCTGCCCGCCCCCGCCGGGGTGCGCCGGATCGATGTGAGAACCACCGCCGAGCTCGCCGAGGCGGCCGGCGCCGAGTTCGACTCCTGCCACGTCCTGCTGATGGCGGCGGCTCCGGCGGATTTCCGCGCCGCGGAGGTCGCCTCCGGCAAGCTGAGCAGGGAAGAGGGGCTCCAGCTTCGCCTCGAGCCGACCGAGGACATTCTCGCCGGCCTGGCAGGCCGGCGAGCTCCGGGCCAGACGGTCGTCGGCTTCGCCGCCGAACACGGCTCGGATGCGATTCCGAGGGCTCGCGAGAAGCTGACCCGCAAGGGCGCCGATCTGATCGTCCTCAACGACGTCTCGGACCCCGCGATCGGCTTCGAGAGCGCCGACAACGCGGTGACGTTGATAGACGCCGGGGGCGAGCGGGAGGTCCCGATCGCCTCCAAGGGGGAGATCGCCGAGACGATCCTCGACCGGGTCGATTCACTCCGCAGGCCGGGCGCAAAGAGCGGGCTATACTGAATTCAAGCTTTTTTGTGCCTAGACGTCTCGAGAGGTGGGCCTGGCCCACTTTTTTTTCGCCTTCAACCCGATGGAAGACCTACAGAACGACATTCAGCAGCAACTGCGCGAACTCGATTCGCAGCTCGACCTGGTCGCCCTCGAGCGACCTGGGTCCGAGGGGCTGCGCCTCTTCGTCGATCATCCTGACGGCGTGGATTTGGCGCTCTGCGAACGGGTGACCAAGCACCTCAGCCACCTGCTGACCGATTACTCGCTCGAGGTCTCCTCGCCGGGCCCGAAGTACCGGCGACCCAGCCCAGTAACCGAGTCCAAGGAGATCCAGTGAGCAAGGAGATCGTCGACGCCATCAAGGCCCTCGAGCAGGAAAAGGGCATCGCCGCCGACACCCTGATGGACGCGCTGGCCGACGCCCTCCTCTCCGCCTACAAGAAGACTCCCGGCGCCGCGAAATACGCCCGCGTCGACCTGGACCACGAGACCGGCGACTTCCGCGTCTTCGAGCTGATCCTGCCGCCTGATCTGGAGGAGAAACTCCTCGCCGAGGCGGCGGAAGCGCAGGAAGAGGAGGAGCCGGAGATCGATCCGGAAACCGGCGAGATGCGGGAGCCCGAGGAGCCCGAACTCGATCCCGAGATGATCGCTCCCTACGAGGACCAGATCACCACGCGGGACGTCACCCCGGACGACTTCGGCCGGATTGCCGCCCAGACCGCCAAGCAGGTGATCCTGCAGCGGATCCGCGAGGCCGAACGGATGATGATGTTCGAGGAGTACCAGGACCGGGTCGGGGAGCTGGTCACCGGGATCATCCAGCAATCGGACAAGCGCTACACGCTGGTGCAGCTCCGCGAGCGGGTCGAGGCGCTGCTGCCCAAGTCCGAGCAGGTCTACAACGAGCGCTACGACCACGGAATGCGGGTCAAGGCCGTCATCACCGACGTCTCCGACTCGACCAAAGGGCCGGCGATCGTCGTCTCGCGGCGCAGTCCCGAGTTGATCAAGAGCCTTTTCGAGATGGAGGTCCCCGAGATCGCCGACAAGCTGGTCGAGATCGTGGGCGTCGCCCGCGAGCCGGGCTACCGATCGAAGATCGCGGTCGAATCACACGCCGACGGGGTCGATCCTGTCGGCGCCTGCGTGGGCCCGCGCGGCTCGCGTGTGCGGATGGTCGTCTCCGAGCTGCGGGGCGAGAAGATCGACATCATCCCCTACAACGAGGAGCCGGCTCGATTTGTCGCAAAGGCGCTGTCGCCTGCGCGGGTGCGCGAGGTGATAGTCGACGACGAGGAGCGCCAGGCAACGGTGATCGTTCCCGACGACCAGCTCTCGCTCGCGATCGGGCGCGACGGCCAGAACGCGCGCCTGGCGGCGCGCCTGACCGGCTGGCGCGTCGACATCAAGTCGGAGACCGAGTTCGCCTCCGAAGAGGAGGAGATCGAGTACGGGGGTGAGGAGCCGTCCGACGGCCACTGCCTTGCGGTTCTCGCAAACGGCCGCCGTTGCCCGAACGCCGCAATCGCCGGCTCCTCCTACTGCGGCCTCCCGGCCCACCAGGCTCTCAGCCGCTTCGAGACCAACCAGATCGCCGTCCTCGCCCCCCTTGCGGAGGGAGAGGTCGAGATCCTCGCCGATCCCGACGCCGAGGACGGTCAGGTGAGCGAGATCGTCGCGCGCGCCGAGGCGGAGTTCGAGGAGGCCGCCGAGGAGGCCGAGGAGGAGACTGTCGCCGAAGTCGACGCCGAAGAGCCAGAGGACGCGGCTTCAGAGGCTGTGCCCGCGGGTCCTGTCGCGGGGGAGGACACCTCCTCCTCGCAGGCTGCGGGGGAGGAGCCCACCCCCGCGCCACCCGCGGACGAAGCCTCTGAGGAA
>DASUUD010000261.1:0-12891 GCA_036374255.1 Solirubrobacterales bacterium
CGCCTGCGACGCCGCGATCGAGGCCCTGCGAGGAGAGACGAACGGATCCGTGATCGAGGTCGAGCTGCCGCACCTTCCCGCCTCGGCGCTGGCGGCGATCCTGATCGCCAACGTCGAGGCCGCCGACGGAGCGACCCCGGAACAGGTCAACCGCCTGCATCCGGAAATCAGCGCGGTCAACCGCGCCGTGATCAAGTACCGGATGCTGCTCCCGGCCGCGGTGGCGTCCCAGGCGAAGCGGGTGCGAACCTTGATGAGGCGGGAGCTCGCAGGCCTGTTCGAGCGCGTCGAGGTGCTCGCCTGGCCCGCCGTGCCGGCGCCCGCCCCGCCGCTCGAGGCTCCGATCGTGGAGCTGCCGTCGGGCAGCCACACAGCCGATCAGGCAAACGTCCGCGGCGGCGCCCTCGCCAACCTTGCCGGCACTCCCGCGATCAGCGTCCCGGTCGGCCTCAGCTCCGGGGGGCTGCCGATCGGCCTGCAGCTGCAAGCCGCCTGGGGGCGCGACGAGCTGCTGCTCGATGCAGCGGAGGCGCTGGAGCGAGCCAACGGGCGCCGCTGGGTCGACTCGCGGCCGCCGCTCGCCGAGGCAGAGCCGGCGAAGGCCGACGGCGCCTGATGAAGGCGATCGTCGTCGAGGGGCTGGAGCGAGCCTTCGGCGACGTGCTCGCCGTACGCGGTGTCGATCTCAGCGTGGACGAGGGTGAGATCTACGGCTTCCTCGGCCCCAACGGGGCGGGCAAGACGACGACCGTGCGGATGCTCACCACGCTGCTGCTCCCCACCGGGGGCCGTGCCAGCGTCGCCGGATACGACGTCGTGGGCGAGGCCCATGCGGTGCGCGCTTCGATCGGAGTGGCACTCCAGGAGGCGGCCCTCGACCCGCTGATGACGGGCCGCGAGTTGATCCGCCTGCAGGCGACGCTGCACGGGTTGCCGGCAGCCGAGGGCAGGCGGCGAGCCGACGAGCTGCTCGAACGGGTCGACCTCGTCGAGGCGGCCGACCGGCGGGTCGGCACCTACTCGGGCGGGATGCAGCGGCGCCTCGACCTCGCGGCGTCGCTGGTCCATCGCCCCCGGGTCCTTTTCCTGGACGAACCGACCACCGGCCTCGACCCGGTCAGCCGCAAAACGATCTGGGAGGAGGTGCGCGAGCTGAACGAGGACGGCACGACTGTATTCCTGACGACCCAGTACCTCGAGGAGGCGGACCAGCTCGCAGACAACGTCGGGATCATCGACAGCGGCGCGATCGTCGCTGAAGCCACGCCGGACGCGCTCAAGGCCGAGATCGGCAATCCCCACATCGAGCTCCAGCTCGAGGAGGGCTCGATCGCCGATGCCGAGGCCGTCTGCACGGGAATCGGCAAGCTGATGCCTCCGAAGGACGGGAGGACGGTTCTGCTCGAGGTCGAGCGCGGCGCAGGGGACATCCCGCGCGTCGTCCGCGCCCTCGACGAGGCCGGCATCGAGGTCGCCTCGCTGGAGCTGGTGAAGCCGACCCTCGACGATGTCTTCGTCGCCAAGACCGGATACCACCTGGAGAAGCAGGATCCGACCGCTTCCTCGGCTCCCGTGGACGACGGATGAATCAGGTATGGATCGTCTGCTCCCGCGGTCGGAGGCGGTCGGGTCTCCTATGAGGACCAACCTGAGAGTGGTGCGCGCATTGGGGATGCGCTCGGTCCGCCAGACCTTCCGCCGCCCCCAGCTGATGGCGCCGATCCTCGTCTTCCCGACCCTGCTGCTGGCGATCCAGACCGGCGGCGCGGGGTCCGCGGTCAACCTGCCCGGGTTCCCGCCGGTCCAGAGCTTCCTCCAGTTCATGCTGGCGGGGGCGATCATGCAGTCGCTGATGCTGGCCGCCAACAGCGGCGGCATCGCGCTCGCCGTCGACATCGAGATGGGCTTCACCGATCGCCTCTTCGCGGCGCCGATCTCCCGCTA
Source organism: Solirubrobacterales bacterium (assembly GCA_036374255.1). GTDB lineage: Bacteria > Actinomycetota > Thermoleophilia > Solirubrobacterales > 70-9 > VRUE01. Next base: position 1,945 of record DASUUD010000261.1, read on the forward strand.
CGCGGTGGTTCTCGGTCGCCTCGCGGGTACCGCCGCCCTCGGCGCCTTCGCGGCTCTCTGGTTCCTCGCGATCGGACTGATCTTCGGGGCCGAGATCGAGGGCGGCGTGGCCGGGGCGGTGGTCGCGGTCGCCCTCACGGTCGGGGCGACCGTGGGGATCGGCGGAATCGGCTCCTCGGTCGCCCTGCGCACGGGCAGGGCGAGCATCGTCCAGGGCCTCTTCCCGCTGGTCTTCGTGATCCTCTTCCTCTCGACCGCCTTCTTCCCGGAGGGGCTGATGGTGGAGCCGGCGAAGACGGTCGCCCAGTACAACCCGATGAGCTTCGTGGTCGAGGGAATCCGCGAGCCGATCATCGCCGGGCTCGAGGGGAGCGACGTTCTCGACGCCGTCCTCGCCATCGTCGGCATCGCGGCCCTCTCGACGCTGCTCAGCGCCCGCGCACTGCGCCACCGCCTGGCGACCGGGGGCTGATCGTGCGCCGCGAGGACATCGCCACGATCGTCGCCCTGATCGATCGCTCGAAGAACGACCTGTTGAGAGTGCCGGGAGCCGCGATCCCCGGGGTGCTCGCGCCGACCATCTTCTTCCTCGGCCTCAACGGCGTCTTCGGCAACCTCACGCAGCTCACCGGCTTCACCACCGACAGCTATGCGAGCTTCCTGGTCCCGGTCAGCGTCCTCCAAGGCGCCGGCTTCACCGGCGCGGCGGCCGGGGTCAACCTGGCCCGAGACATCGAAGCGGGCTGGCTCGACCGCCTGCTCGTCTCCCCCGCCCCGCGCTGGGCGCTTCTCACCGGGACGGTCCTGGCGGCGAGCCTGCGCGCCTTCATCCCGGCGACCTTTGTCCTGGCTGTCGCGTTCCTCATCGGCGCCCACTGGCCCGGGGTCGGCGGCATTCTGATCGCCTATGCAATCGTCGCGGCCACGGCCGCAGTCGCAGCCTGCTACGCCGCGACCCTCGCTCTCCACTACAAGACCCAGTCGGCTTCGCCGCTGATGCAGGCGGGAGTGCTGGCGCTGATCCTGGCGACCACGGCGTACGCCCCGCTGGAGCTTCTGCAGGGCTGGCTCCAGGAGGTCGCCCGCTTCAACCCGATGACCCAGGTCGTCGAAGGGGCGCGGCAGGGCTTCCTCGGCACGATCAGCTGGGAGGAGACCTGGCCGGCCATCGTGGCGTTGGCGGGGATGCTGTCGGTGCTCGGCGCGCTCTCCCTCCGCGCGATGCGCCGCACGGCGCTCTGAGACTCAATCGACGAGGAAATCGGCCGGAGCGACGATCGGCGCGCCGCCTGCGATCTCGAGGAGGTGGCGATCGCCGCTGACCAGATGGGCGCCATGTGAGTGTGCGAGCGCGATCAGGTAGTCGTCGTCGGGATCGCCGGAGCGCAGCGGAGGAGGATCGTCCGGATCGCGGACCGTGATGGCGATCCGCCGCAGCAAGGTGAGATAGTCGTCCACGACGTCGAGCGACACATACCGGCGGAACTTCTTGCGGGCCAGCACCTGCTCCAGCTCTTGGAACAGTAGGGGTGAGACGATCAGCTCTAACTCGCCGGAGTGCGCCTTCCCGATGAGCCTCGCCGGGGCGCCGGTTGGGCTGATCAGGGCCGAGACGAGGACGCCGGGGTCAAGAACCGCGCGCCGCACGCCTCTCCCGGCGCATCTCGTACAGCTCGGAGCTGGCGAGATCGAGACCCTCTGCCTCAGGTGCGGCGCTGACGCGGGCCCAGATCTCGTCGAGGGCATCGAGACCAAGCTCGCTACGAAGCGCCTCTTCGATCACTTCGGAATCACGCCTCCCGCTGCGCGCGGCGCTTATCTTGACCGCGCGAAGTACGTCATCGTCCAGGGTGACGGTTGTCCGCGTTCTCGTCACATACGCACAATAGCATCATGATGTCATGATGCCGCAGCCCGCCACCGAGGTCGCCGAGCGGTTGCTGCGGGGCAATTGGATCGAGGGGGAGCGCGAAGGGACCCCTTTCGCCTACACCCGTCCCAGCCCTGCGCGCTACCCCTGGCAATGGTTCTGGGACTCCTGCTTCGCGGCGATCGTCTGGCGCCGCTTCGACCCGTCGCGCTCGCGGCGGGAGCTCGAGTCGCTGCTCGCCGCGCAACGCCCCGACGGCTTCATCGGCCACACGATCTTCTGGGACCGCCCGGTCTCGCTCGGCAGGCTCCCCTTCTACAACGTCGCCTCGCGCCGCTCCCTCCAGACCGAGACCATTCAGCCGCCGCTGCTCGCCTGGGCCTGGCGGATCGCCGTCGGCGACCCGGCGCAGGAGCCCCGAATTGCCCTCCAGGCCGACTGGCTCGCGGACGCGCGCGACCTGGACGGGGACGGGCTGCTCTGGATCCTCCAGCCGGACGAGTCGGGGCTCGACGCATCGCCGAAGTTCGACCCGGTCTGGGGGCGCCGCGCCAACGGAAGGATCGGCTTCCCCTGCCTGGTGCGGCGCAATCGCCGCCTCGGCTTCGACGCGCGACGGATTCGCGACAGTGGCGGGCCGGTGGTCTGCGAGGTCCTGGTCAACACACTCTGGTCGCTGTCGCTGCAGGCGCTCGGCCGCCCCTCAGCGACGCCTGCCCTGGTAGAGCGCCTCTGGGACGAGAGCCGCGGGATCTTCCTGGACGAGGTCGCCCCGGGCGGCGCCAGGCCGGCCGTTCTCACCTGGGCGGCGCTGGCGCCGCTCGCCCTCCCCGACCTGCCCGAGGAGATCGGGCGGCGGCTGATCGAGGAGCACCTGCTAGCCGAGCGAGAGTTCGCGACCCCGGTCGCGCCCCCCTCCGTCGCGGGCTGCGAGCCGTCCTACCAGCCCGGTGGCGGGCGCGGGCCGATTCGCCGCTATTGGCGCGGCCCCACCTGGGTGAACTCGGCCTGGCTTCTGTGGCTGGGCATGCGGAGGCTCGGCTACTCGGCCGAGGCGGGGCGACTCGCGGCCGGCCTGATCGGCGCCGTCGAGCGCGAAGGGCTGCGCGAGTATTACGACCCTCGCGACGGCAGCGGCCTCGGCGCGCGCGACTTCGCTTGGTCGGCGCTGATCGCCGAGCTGGCCGAGCCCGACCCGGGTCCCCCGGCCGGCTAACCGCCGCGGGCGTGTACGACCACGCCGAAACCGTAGGGACGGTCGTGCAGGGACCCGTCGGAGCGTTTCAGGTACCTCGCACGGGCCTCTACCCAGTCGAGCTCTCGCTCGACCCGGAGGCCGAAGCCGGAGAGCGTCTCCTCGGCGCGACCCTCGGGAATTCCCCACCGAAGCGGCTCGCCGGTGCTCTCGACCGCCTTGCGCAGCTCCGCCGCGCCAAAGTACTCATGTGAGCCGTCGATCGCTCCAGCCCAGGCGGCATCGAAGACGATCGAGGCGGAGCCACCGTGCCCTCCGACCCATGTGAGCACGTCCCTCACCGCGTCCTCGGGGAGGTAGATGGCGACGCCTGACCAGACGAAGAGGGTTCGCGCCGAGCGCTCGTGGCCGGCCGCGTCCAGCGCCGGCCCGAGGTCGTCGCGGGTGAAGTCGATTCCCAGATAGGTGACGTGGTCGGGCTCGGCTCCGAGCATCCGGCGCAGCCGCGCCCGCTTCGATTCCAGGCTTTCGGGATGATCGACCTCGATCACCCGCACGCCCCGCAGCTGTTCGGCCAGCCGGTAGGGCCGGGAGTCCAGGCCCGCGCCGAGCAGGATCAGCTGTTCCAGGCCCGCGTCAACCTCACCGAGCAGGACCTCGTCGATGAACTTCGCCCTGAGGATCTCGTAGGTGTAGGCGCCGGGGACTTTGCGGTTCGCTCCAGCCAGCCAGATCCTTCGGGTGGCAGGGCGCTTGGCCAGCGTCGTCACGTTGAAGCCGCCGAGGAAGCCGGCGGCCATATCGTCGGGGCAGCGCACGGCGGGGTCCTCCTCGGGCGCGCCGGCTGCACGGAATGCGCAGGCGCCCTCGGCGGTGCTGCGGGGAGCCATCGGATTGCGGCCCCGCTCCCCCAGCGCCATTTATTTGTAGCGGTAGGTGATCCGGCCCCGGTCGAGGTCGTAGGGAGACAGCTCGATCTTCACCCGGTCGCCGGGCAGGATGCGGATGTAGTGGCGGCGCATCTTGCCGGAGATGTGTCCGAGGACCTCGTGCCCGTTGTCGAGTTTCACGCGGAACATCGTGTTGGGGAGGGCCTCGGTGATCTCGCCCTCCATCTCGATCTTCTCCTCTTTGGCCATCTAGGCGTCTATCTCCGCGCTCATGGGCGGTGAGAGTACCCCAAAGCCCGGCGCTCAGCCGCGGATCGCGCGGGCCCGCTCGATCGCCTCCTCGCGGGTGTGGATCTCCCCCGCGTACTGCGCCGCCTCCAGCTCGGCCAGCAGGTCCCCAAGTTCCGGCCCGCCTGAGATCCCCAGCTCGGCGGCCAGCTCGTCACCGCGCACCAGCGGCTCCGGCGGGCCGTCGCGGCGCCAGTCGAGCGCCGTCGCGAGCAGCTCCCGGGCAAGTCGCAGGTGGGCGTCGATCGCCTCCTCGCTGGCCAGCCGGCCCGTGCCGCGCGCCGAGAGCCGGTCGGCGACGGTCAGCAGCGTGACGTCCGCGCCGACCGGCTCCGTCGCGCGCAGGTACTCGTGGACGCGCCGCGCAGGGAGCGGTGCCTCGTGAACGAGGAAGCCGAGTCGCAGATGATTGAGGGTCAGCGCCTCGAGATGCCGGCTGAGCGCTCGACTGGCGCGCAGCCGGGCGCAGACCGCGGCGACGATCTCGGCGCCCTTGCGGTCGTGGCCGATGAAGGTGACGTAGCCCTCGCGCTCCCCCCTGGTGGCCGGCTTGCCGATGTCGTGCAGGAGGGCGCCGAATCGCAGCCCGGTGCGGCGGGTCATCTCGTCGGCGAGCGGCTCATCGAGCAGTTCGCGCGTCTCGGCCGCGCGCTCGCCGGCAAAGCGCTCCAGGTCCGCCTCCACCTCCAGCAGCCGTTCGAGGACCGCCAGGGTGTGGTCGTAGACGTCGAGGTGGTGGTTCGGGCCCTGCTCGACCCCGTGCAGCTCCTCCAGCTCCGGGAGGACCGCCCCCGTCAGGTCCAGCTCGTCGAGCAGCGCGACTCCGCGCAGCGGGTCGGGGCCACCGAGGAGCTGGCGGAGCTCGGCGAGCTGGCGCTCGCCGGCGGGCTCCGCGGCGCGCCGGGCTTCGGCCCGGGCCAGGCTCCGGGTCTCCGGGTCGATCTCCAGCTCGAGATCGGCGGCGAGTCGAGCCGCGCGCAGCAGGCGCAGCGGGTCGGTGGCGAAGCTGTCGTCGCCGACCACCCGCAGCGCCCGCCGCTCCAGGTCGGCGAGGCCCCCATGGGGATCGATCGGGTCGCCGCCCTCGAGCGGCACGGCGACTGCCCCAACCGTGAAGTCGCGTGCGGCCAGGTCGGCCTCGATCGACCCGCCTCGCAGGGCAGTCGCGTCGACCTGCCAGGAATGGTCCGCTGCGACCGCCCGCCAGGTCGCGAACTCGGCCGAGAGCTCGAAGGCGTGGCCTCCACCCGCGCGGGCGACCGCCTTCACGGCGCGCCCTGGGTCTCCGGCCACGACGAGATCGAGGTCGGTCACCTCGCGCCCGAACGCCGCGTCGCGGACCGCGCCCCCGGCGATCCAGGTCTCGCCCTCCCCGGCCAGCGCTCGCCGTGCGAGAGCGACGGGCGGAGAGGCGGAGAGGCGGTCGGCCAGCGTCACGCCGCAGCCTCGCGCTTCGCTCGCTGCGCGCGGGACCAGAGATGACTCATTTGGCTCGCTCCGCGCTCACCGGGCGACCCTCGGCACCCGGGCCGAGATCCCGCAGGTGATCTCGTAGTTGATCGTGCCGAGCCGGTGGGCCAACTCCTCGGCGAGGATCCTCTCCCCTCCCTGGGCGCCGATCAGCACCGCCTCATCGCCGCTCTCCACATCGGTCTCGGGACCGAGATCGACAGTGACGTTGTCCATCGACACGGTGCCGACCAAGGGGTGCCGCCTGCCGCGGATGAGCACCTCGGCATTGTTCGAGAGCCCGCGACGCACCCCGTCGCCATAGCCGAGGGGAAGCACGGCGATCGAGGTCTCGGCCGGCGCCCTCCAGGTGCGGCCGTAGCCGGCGCTGTCCCCCGGCTCGAGGCGCTTCACGTCCGCCACGTAGGAGCGCAGCGAGAGCGCCGGCTTCAGCCCGCGCTCAGCGGGGTCGCCCTGGAAGGGATCGAGGCCGTAGATCGCGATGCCGCAGCGGGCCATGTCGAAATGCGAGCGTCGGTCGCGGAAGACGGCGGCGCTGTTGGCCGCGTGGATCATGACCTCGGGGAACTCCGACCTCGCCGCCTCGGCAACCGAGCCGAAGCGATCGAGCTGCTCGTCGAAGAACTCCGAATCGGGTTCGTCGGCCGTCGCGAAATGGGTCCAGACCCCGGCCAGCTCCAGGTCGGGGCTCTCGGCACACGCTCGCGCCAGCGCGATCACCTGATCCGCGTCGCGGTTCCCGAGGCGCCCCATGCCGCTGTCGTGCTTGACATGGACCCGGGCGGGGCGGCCCTGCGCCCGGGCGCGTTCGGCGACCAGCGCCACGAACTCCTCCCGCCAGGCGGCGACCTCGGATCCCGCCGAGAGAGCCTCGTCGAGGCCCTCGGGTGTGAGCGCCCCGATCGTGAGCAGGGGGATGTGGGGGAGGCGCCGGCCGATCTGCGCCGCCTCGGGCCCGGTCGCCACCGCCAGCCAGGTCGCGCCGCCGGCCAGCGCCGCCTCGGCGCAGGCGTCCGCGCCGTGCCCGTAGCCGTCCGCCTTGACGACAGCGCACAGCTCCGCTTCGCCCAGCTCGGACTTGAGCCTGGCGCAGTTGCTCCGCACCGCGCCCAGGTCGATCCGGGCGACCGCCCGCGTCATCGTCAACCGGCGACGAGCGCGGCGAGTGCGTCGGCCCGGGTGACCATCCCGGCAAGCCGGCCCTCGTCGTCCAACACGGGGAGGTGGTTGTGGTGGGTCTCGGCGATCTTCCGCGCCACGAGCTCCGCGTCGTCCTCGATCCCGACGACGACCGGATCGGAGCTCATCAGCTCCGAGACCTTGGTCGCGAAGGCCTTGTTGAGCCGCTCCTCGAAGCCCTTCATCGAGCCGACGAAGACGATCCCGCCCATGATGTCGAGGTAGTGCGGCAGGTGTAGGTCGGCTTCCTCCTCGCTGAGGACCAGGTCCGACTCGCTGACGATGCCGATCACGTGCCGCTCCTCGTCGATGACCGGGATCGCGCCCTTCTCGGTCTTCGCCAGCAGCTCTATTGCGTCGCGGGCGTCCGCGTCGGGGGAGACGGCGGGCACGGCCTCGTCCATGATCTCAGCGGCTTTCTTCATAGGCGGTTGCCGAGACTAATCGACCGCGGAGCCGGGAGCCATTCCCGTGGGGATGGAGGCGATCACGTCGGTGGCGATCGTCGACTCGGCTGAGCCGATCCGTTCGGCCGCGTCCCGTCCGGCGCGGGCGTGGGCGACGACCGCTGCGCAGGCCGCGGCAAAGGGCTCCAGGCCGCGCGCCAGAAGCGCCGCGATCATCCCCGAGAGCACGTCGCCGGTGCCGGCGGTGGCGAGCGCCGGCGCAGGGATCGCGTTGACGGCGACCCGCTCCCCGTCGGTGACGATCGTGTCATCGCCCTTCAGGACGACGATCGCGTCCGTTGCGCGAGCCGCCTCCCGCGCGCTCGTCAGGCGGTGGGCGGAAACGGCGTCCGAGGGTCGCTCCAGCAGCCGCCCCAGCTCTCCCGCGTGTGGTGTGAGCACGGTCGGCCCCCGACGGGCGGCGATCGCCTCGGGCCGGCCGGCAAAGGCGTTCAGGCCGTCGGCATCCAGAACGAGGGGCGCCTCGATCGCGGCGATCACTTCGCGCGCCAGTTCGACCGAGCCCGGATCGCGGCCGAGCCCAGGGCCGAGGACGCCGGCGGCGGCACGCTCGAAGGCGCCCAGCACCGCCTTCCTCGATCCCGGCGCGAGGCAGCCGTCGCCGCCCGGGCAGCCCCTGGACATCACCTCGGGCTGACCCTGCTCGAAGATCGCCTCGAGGTCCGCGGGGACGGCGACGGTCGCGTAGCCCGCGCCGGCCCGAATCGCCGCCTGAGAGGCCATCCTCACCGCCCCGGTCAGGCCGCGCGAGCCGCCGGCGACCGTCACCTGGCCGGAGCTGAACTTGGTCGAGCGCGGCCCGCGCAGCGGCGCCAGCGCCAGCACCGAGGGGTCGATCACCCCTCCCGCCGGCTCGCCGGGAGCGCCGTCGGGGATCCCGATCGGGGCGACCCGCAGCTCACCCGTGCTCCACTTGCCGGGGGCGATCCGCTGCCCGACCTTCGCCGCGTGGAAGCTGACCGTGATCGCCGCCTCCACCGCGATCCCCTCGACCTCGCCCGTGGAGGCGTCGACTCCGGAGGCGATGTCGCAGGCGACGACCGGCACCCCCGTGCGCTCGATCGCCTCGATCGCCGCCGCCGCGGGCTCGCGCGGGGCACCCGAGAAGCCGGTGCCGAAGATCGCGTCGACGATCGCCCCGGAGCCGGCGAGCCGCGGCGCGAGATCGCCCTCCACGTGTTCTGCCCCGAAGCGCTCCAGGTTGGCGGCGGCGTCGCCGCTCAGCTCCTCCGCGGGCCAGAGCAGCAGCGCCTCGACCTGGAAACCGGCCTCGGCCAGGTAGCGAGCGGCGACAAGCCCGTCGCCGGCGTTGTTCCCCTTGCCGCAGACGACTCGGACGGGGCCCTGCGGGGGCAGCTCGCCGACCGCTTCCGCGACGGCCCGCCCCGCCGCCTCCATCAGCTCCAGCGAGGGCACCTCCCGCGCCTCGATCGCCCAGGCGTCGATCGCGCGCATCCCGGCGGCGTCGTGGAGGGGCTCGAGCCAGTGCTCCATCTCAGGGAGTGTCGGCGATCGCCACGGCCGCAGCGTAGTCACGCGAATGCGTGAGAGAGATCTTGACGCTGCGACCCCCGGCGGCCAGCGCCGCCCTGCCCGAGAGGCTCACGGTGGGCGGCTCGCCGGCGATCACCTCCACCTCCCCGAGGCCGAAGCCGCCGGGCGCGCCGAGCGCCTTCAGCACGGCCTCCTTGGCGGCGAAGCGGGCGGCGAGATGGCGGGCGGGTCGGGCCCGGGCCGCGGCGTACTCACGCTCCGCCTCCGTGAAGACGCGCTCCGCGAGCCGCGGGTGGCGCTCCAGGGCACGCTCGAGGCGGTCGATCTCCAGCAGGTCGATGCCGACGCCCGGCGCCATCGGCCCTGCTAGCGGACGCTGATGATCAGCCTCGCGGTCACCCGGTCGTCCTCGGATGCCGAGCCCAGGGCGATCGAGCTGATGCTGCGCAGGTAGGGCTTTGCCTCCTCGAAATCGGTGTCCGAGGGCGAAATCATCGAGTCCGCAAGGCGCAGCGCCGCCGGGCCGGCGACGAAACCGCTGATCGACGTATCGCCGAGCGCGGAGACGGCCTCCTGGTAGGCGGGGGTGTCCGAGAGCGTCGCCCCGGTTCCGGTGACTCCGGCCAGAGTCGGGCGCAGGCCGTAGCCGATGGCGATCCGTTGGCCTTTCGTGACGATCACCACCGGCTTGTCGCCCAGCTCCTCTTTGTCGCGGATCGAGAAGCCGGTCGCCGGACCGGTCACGGCGGTGACCCCGGGCGTTCCCGTACTGCGAAGCAATCTGCCGATGCTGGCGACGGTTTCAGCGGCCTGGCGCGGGTCATCGGTGGTCAGCACCAGCGCCCCACCCAGGCTGCCCTCGTCGCGGCCTTCTACGAAGATCGCGGCGTCACCCAGCGAGCCGACGAATTTGTCCAGGTCCAGACCGATGGCTTTCAGCTGGCCCTTCAGCGCACCCGGCGGAACCTGGTCCGGGATCCCCGACTCGTCGATGCTGTCGACGGCTTCCTGGAGCTGCTCGCCGAAGCCGGAGACCCCGATCGCGGCAAAGGAGCCGGCGGGCAGCGAGCCGAGCAGCTCGGAGGGATCGCCGCTCGGGGCCTCGCCGTCACCGAGGTCGCTGCTCAGGTCGACCTCGATCTGATCCTCACCCGGGAGGATGCTCGCCACCAGGGTCAGCTCGTCGGGGTCGAATCCTGCGCTCGCGACCCCGAGAAGCGACAGGATCTGCGGGTCGATTCTGTCGCCCGACTGCCTGAGCACGGTGCCCACGTCGACGTAGACGTCTGCGAGGCTGCCCTCGGTGGCGGCGGAGATCGCCTCGTCGTACCGGTCCTCGTCGGCGAGGGAGTCACCCTGGGAGGTGTCGACCGCCGCCCTGAAGGCCGCCTCGTCCTCGGCCAGGACGAGCTCATCGCCGATCAGCCCGACTGCGTCGTCGTCATCGCCGCCGACCTTGTATTCGACCCCCTCATAGGAGCCGTCCCGATACGGCTCTTTGCTCGTCCGCGCTTGGCGGTCGATGAACTCCTGGGTTGCGTCGGCATCGGTGGATTCAAGGACGATGAGCGGGTCGGAGAGGTCGCCGTCTTTCTCGACTCTCTCGACGGCGACCGCGGCAGTCTCGCCCAGCCAGGGCTCGACTTCCGTCTCATAGTCGAACGGCTCGCCTTCCTCGCGTGTCTCCTGCTCGGCTTTTTCGACGATGAAGTCGCCGAGATTGTCGATCCCGCCGATCCTTTTCGCCAGCCGGTCGACGTTGGTCTTCAGCTCGCCGCTGGGCCGGATCGTTCCTTCGACGAAGACCACGGTTCCGGGTTTCGCCAGCGTCGCCAGGCCATCATCTCCGTCACCCCCGCAGCCCGCCAGAGCCGCGGCAGGCAGCGCAGCCACCGCGGCAAGGGCGAGGAGCCTGAGCCTCATATGGCGGGGCATCCTACCCGCAGCGCTACTCGACGGTGACCGTCTTGGCCAGATTGCGCGGCTGGTCGACGTTGAGCCCGCGGGCGCGGGCGATGTCGTAGGCGAGCAGCTGCAGCGGCAGGATCGCGACGATCGGCTGCAGGATCCAGTCGCTGCGAGCGACCTCGATCG
>DASUUD010000262.1:0-2482 GCA_036374255.1 Solirubrobacterales bacterium
GGGATCACCAGGGACTCGTAGCTACCGGCCCGGGCGTCGCGCAGCGTCACGTCGACCGGGAAGGTCGCGGCTTTGTCGAGTCCGTCCATCGCCCACACCTCGCCCCGCTGGACGGCGACGAGGTCGACGCGCCGATCGGCGTCCTCGAGGGCCCGCCGCAGTGCCTCGACGTCCCGGCGCTCGACTCCGTCGGCTGCGAGCATCGCGACCTTCGGCACAGGCATGGTCAGATGATCGATCGCGCCGCCGCCCCGCGCATCCGTGGTTTGCGCGGACCAGGATCGGGGCGTCCCACCGATGGAACGCGTCCATGGACGGCCTAGGCTGGGACGGTCATGGCAGAGCGGCTCGTTCTGTTCGCGGACCGGCGCGACGCCGGCCGTCGCCTCGCGGAGGCGCTGCAGCGCTTCCGCGACGCCGAGCCGCTGGTGGTCGCCCTGCCCAGGGGCGGCGTGCCGGTCGGCTTTGAGGTGGCGAAGGCACTCGCGGCTCCCCTGGACATCCTGTTGGTCCGCAAGATCGGGGCGCCCTTCAACCCCGAGTACGGGATCGGCGCGATCGCCGAGGGCGGCATCCGCTTCATCCGCAGCGAGGACGTGGAGCTGATCGGGATCCCCGACGAGGAGCTGGAGGCGGTGGTGGGGCGCGAGACGGCCGAGCTGGAGCGGCGCCAGCGGCTCTACCGAGGCGGGCGGGAGCCGCTCCCGGTCGAGGGGCGGACCGTGATCCTGGTCGACGACGGCATCGCCACCGGCGGCACCGCCGTCGCGGCCGGCCAGGCGCTGAGCGCGCGTGGGGCCGAGCGCGTGATCCTCGCCGTGCCCGTGGCGCCGCCAGGCACCGAAGAGCGGCTCGGGGACGCCTTCGACGAGCTGGTCTGCCTCGAGCAGCCCGAGGGCTTCTTCGGGATCGGCCAGTTCTACGTCGACTTCGGCCAGGTCGGCGACGAGGAGGTGATCGCGATCCTGGAGGCCGCCCGCGAGCCCGAGGAGCTGGCCGCGGCCGCTGACTCACCCGCCTTGAGCAACCCCGCGGCGAGCGAGAAGCCCATCGAGATCGAGCTGGCGCCGGAGCTGCGGCTGGCCGGCGACCTGCGAGTGCCGGAGGGAGCCGCCGGCCTGGTCATCTTCGCTCACGGCAGCGGCTCCAGCCGGCTAAGCCCGCGCAACCGGCAGGTCGCCGAGGCGCTCAACGAGGCCGGTTTCGCGACGCTGCTCTTCGACCTCCTCACCACCGAGGAGGAACTCGACCGGGGCAAGGTCTTCGACATCGAGCTGCTGGCCGACCGGCTGCTCGCCGTCACCCGCTGGGTCCAGGGGGAGGAGGAGCTGAGCGGCCTGCCGCTCGGGTACTTCGGCGCCTCCACGGGCGCCGCCGCCGCGCTGCGAGCGGCCGCTCCGCTCGGCCCGGAGATCCGCGCCGTCGTCTCGCGCGGCGGCCGCCCCGACCTCGCCGCCGAGAGCCTCGAGGGGGTCGCCGCGCCGACCCTGCTGATCGTCGGCGGCGCCGACTGGCAGGTGCTGGAGCTGAATGAGGGGGCTGCGAGGCTGCTGCGCTGCGAGCGCGAGGTCGCGGTGGTGCCAGGCGCCACGCACCTCTTCGAAGAGCCGGGGGCCCTGGAGAAGGTCGCGGAACTCGCCGCGGACTGGTTCAGCCGGCACCTCGCCGCCGCCCCTCGCGCGGGCGACTGAGGCGCCCTCACCTCGCAGCGGAATGAGCGGGCCCTACACCTCGCAGGGGCGCACGAGGCAGCCGCCCGCGTACTCGGTGTCGACCCGCACCGCCGCCTCGCCGTCCTGAGCGCCCAGGCGGGTCAGGACCTGGCCGGGCCGGGAGCCGTAGCGATACACGGTGACCCCCTTCACCCCCTGGCGCCAGGCGTCGGTGTAGATCGCGGCGACATCGTCGACCGTCGCCTCTGAGGGCAGGTTGACGGTCTTGGAGACGGCGCCGTCGACGTGTCGCTGGAAGGCGGCCTGCATCCGCAGGTGCCAGCGCGGGGCCAGCTCGGCCGCGGTGACGAAGGCGCGGCGGATCTGGTCGGGGACGCCCGTCGCGTCCGCGACGCTGCCGGTGCGTGCGATCTCCGCAGTCAGCTCGGGGCTGTGGAAGCCGCCTTCCCTGGCGATCCGCTCGAAGGCGGCGCTCGTTTCGACCAGCTCGGTGTCGAGGATGTTGCGGGCGAAGGAGACGGCGAAGAGCGGCTCGATCCCCGCAGTGGTCCCGGCGATGATCGAGATCGAGCCGGTCGGCGCGATCGAGGTGAGCTGGGCGTTGCGCAGCGGCGGCCCGGCGCCGCCGCCGGTGCCAGACCCGCCTCCTTCTCCGTCCCCGCGCCCGCCCCAGTCCCAGGCCGGGAAGGGGCTGCGCTCGTCAGCCAGCTCCGCCGAGGCCACGTGCGCCTCCGCGGCAAGCGTCGAGGCGATGCGGTCGGCCAGGGCCAGCCCCTCCTCGCTGTCGTAGGGGATGCCCAGCTCGGCCA
>DASUUD010000263.1:0-6994 GCA_036374255.1 Solirubrobacterales bacterium
TGGATCATCGACACCGTCGCCCCGACGGCCACGATCAGCACGAATCCCGCCGATCCCAGCCCGGGGAACAACGTCTCCTTCACCTTCCAGTCGAATGAGGCCGGCTCGACCTTCCAGTGCAGCCTCGCCGAAGGCGCAGCGCCCGACAACTTCGTCAACTGCACCTCGCCCAGGAACTACACCAATCTGAACGACGGTGCCCACACCTTCAAGGTTCGGGCGACGGACCAGGCCACGAACCAGGGCACGGCCGCCTCCTACACCTGGGAAGTCGACAACTCGCTGGTCGACGAAACCCCGCCCCAGACCACGATCCTGACAAAACCGCCTGATCCAAGCGACAGCCCGGTCGCCTCCTTCACGTATTCGTCGAACGAGGCGAACTCGACCTTCGAATGCAAACTGGACGGCGGTGCGTTCGCCTCCTGCCCGGCGGCGGGGAAAACCTACGAAGCGCTCGGCAACGGAGCGCATACCTTCCAGGTCCGGGCGAAAGACGAAACCGGCAACGTCGATCCCACGCCCGCCGGTTACAGCTGGAGCGTCGCCCTCCCTCTTCCACCCCCACCGCCTCCGCCTCCTCCTCTTCCGCCTCCTCCTCCACCCCCGCCTCCGGTCAGCTCCGGGCTTGGGGCTCCGAACACGACCCTCACCAAAAAGCCCCGAAGGGTCACTCGCGATCGCACGCCGACCTTCCGCTTCCGCTCCAACGTCGGCGGCGCGGCCTACCAGTGCAAGGTCGACCGCGGTGCCTTCAGGTCATGCCGCTCGCCCTACACTGCGAAGAAGCTGAGACCCGGCCGGCATCTGTTTCGGGTTCGCGCCGTCGCCAACGGCTCCGTCGATCCGACTCCCGCCCGCAGCGCATTCAAGGTGGTCAAGCCGAAGAGGAAAAAAGCATCTAAGAGGAGGGCCAAGCGCAAGCGCAGGGCTCACGCGAAGCGGCGGAGTGTGACGCGATGAGCCTGCGACGGATCGTGCTGGCGGCGGTGGTGCTCGCTTTGGTGGCGCCGGCTCCCGCCGCGGCCGACTTCCATCTGGTCAGCATCCGCGAGGTCTTCCCGGGGGAGTCCGGATACGCCGACGCCGAGTACGTCGAGCTCCAGGCCTACGCCTCGGGCCAGCACGTGGTCGGGGGGCACTTCGTCACCTTCCACAATGCCGGCGGCGCGAAAATCGGCACCGAGACGTTCGGCTCCAACGTGGCCGACGGGCGCAACCAGATGACCGTCCTGATGGCCACCGCGGCCGCGGAGAGCCGCTTCGGGGTCGGGGCCGACGAGGACATGGCCCCAGGCCTGCTCGACCCGGCCGGCGGCGCCGTCTGCTGGGAGTCGCTCGATTGCGTCTCCTGGGGGAGCTTCTCCGGCCCGCTCCCCTCGCCCGCGGGCACGCCCGCCGCATCCGGCGGGATCCCCGACGGGATGGCCCTGCGCCGCACGATCGCCCCCGGCTGCGCCACCCTCCTGGAGGCGAGCGACGACCGCAACAACAGCGCCCTGGATTTCGAAGCAGTCTTCCCCGGCCCGCGCCCGAACTCCGTGACGCCCTCCGAGCGCTCCTGCGCGTCCGGTGGCGGAGCTGGCGCTGGGCCGGGCGGCGGTGGGTCGCAGAAAGGCCAGGGCGGCTCAGGGTCCGGCCGCCCCCAGACCCGGATCGTGCGCAAGCCCCGCAAGGTCACCCGGGATCGCACCCCTACCTTCGCCTTCCGCGCCAACCGGCGCCGGGCGACCTTCCTCTGCAAGATCGACCGGAGGCGTTTCCGGCGCTGTCGCTCGCCGCTGACGCTGCGGCGGTTGCGGTTCGGGCGCCACGTATTCCGAGTCAAGGCCCGTGCCGCGGGCAGGGTCGACCGAACCCCGGCGAGCTACCGCTTCCGAGTCGTCAAGCGGCGCTAGAAGCTCGGGATCCTGCTCTTTCCCTTCCAGGTGTTCGAGGAGACGATCGCCGGAATCGGGGCGACCATCAGCGGTGCCACCTCGACACCCGCCTCCGCTGCGGCACCGCCCGCAGCCGCTTGCGCTAACGGGCGTTGAAGCCTTCGCCGCCGCTGAGACGATCGATGTCGTTGGTGAGCCCGATGAAGAAGAGCATGAGGACCAGCACGAAGCCGATCGCTCCGGCACGCTCCATCACCGAGAAGGGAACCGGCCTGCGCCTCACCTTCTCGACCAGGCTCCAGAAGATGTGGCCGCCGTCCAGGGGCAGGAACGGGAAGAGGTTGATCAGACCCAGCGAGAGGCTGACGACTGCGAGCAGGATCAGCGAGCGCTCGACGCTGATGTCGAGTGTTTTGTTGGCGACGTCGCTGACGCCGACCACTCCCGAGACTTCCTTGCGGCGCTCAGGGTCGAGGATGTTGGCGAAGACCGAGACTGTGCCGCTGGTGACCCGCCACATCAGATCGGCCGCCTCACGGGCGGAGCCGGCGAGGCCGAAGTTGGCGGGTTCGGTCCCGTAGCGGATCCCCATCAGTGCGCGATCCGCGCTGCTGTCGTACTCGGGTCGCACGACCACCTTCCGCAGCCCTCCGTCCCGCCTCAGGGTCAGCGTCACCGGAACCCTCGCGGCACAGCCGTCGACCTGCTCGCCCGCGCAGCGATGGTTCCCGACGTAATCGACGAAGCGTTCGAGGCGGGTCTGTGTGTCGAGCTTCGCGTAGCGGCGTCCGTCGACGGCGAGGATCTCGTCGCCGGGTTTGAGGACTCCGGCGGCCGGCGTTCCGGGAAGGACCTCGCCCACGGTCTGGTTGGCGCGATCGGTGCCCAGTGCGACGAGGAAGAGGATCAGAAAGGCGAGGACGATGTTCACCGCCGGGCCCGCGCCTATGACCACGATTCGCTTCCACACGGGCTGGTGGTAGTAGCCGCGCGCCTCGATCTCGGGCGGCAGCTCCTCGTCCGGGTTCATGCCGGTGATCTTCACGAAGCCTCCCGCCGGGATCGCGCCGATGCCGTACTCGGTCTCCCCGCGCTTCACCGAGAAAAGCTTGGGCGGGAAGAAGAGGAAGAAGCGCTCGACCCGCATTCCGGTTGCCTTGGCGGCGACGAAGTGCCCGGCCTCGTGGAGGATTATCAGGGCCGAGAAGCCGAGGAAGATCAGGACCCAGTTCATACCCGTGCCAGGCCCCCGACCTTCTCCTCCGCTCGCCGGCGCGCCTCGGCGTCGGCCTGGAACAGGTCGTCGAAGTGGCCGACGGGAGCGGCCGGCAACTTCTCCAGCACGGCCTCCACCACCTCCGGGATCGCTGGGAAGGGGATCCGGCCGCCGAGGAACGCCGCGACCGCCACCTCGTCGGCGGCGTTGAGGACGCAGGGCCCGGTGCCAGCCGCCCGCCCAGCTTCGAGCGCCAGCCGCAGGCAGGCGAACGTCTCGAGGTCGGGCTCCTCGAAGGTCAGCGACCCCACGTCCGCCAGGTCGAGCCGCGGCACGTCGACATCGACTCGCTCCGGGTAGTGGAGCGCGTAGGAGATCGGCACCCGCATGTCCGGGTAGCCAAGGTGGGCGAGGGACGATCCGTCATTGAGGTCGACCAACGCGTGGACGATCGACTGCGGGTGGACGACGACGGCGATCCGCTCGTAGGGTACGTCGAAGAGGTGGTGTGCCTCGATCGCCTCGAACCCCTTGTTCATCAGGGTCGCCGAGTCGACTGTGATTCGGCCGCCCATCTTCCAGGTGGGATGCGCGAGGGCGTCCTCGACACCGACCCCGGAGAGGTCGCTGCGCCCCCGGAAGGGGCCGCCCGACGCGGTGAGCACCAGGCGGTCGATGCTTCCCACCTGCTCGGCGCCGATCAGCTGGAAGAGAGCGGAGTGCTCGGAATCGACCGGGAGCAGGCGCGCCCGCGTTCCCTCGGCGAGCGCCATGGTCAACTCGCCCCCGATCACCAGGCTCTCCTTGTTGGCGAGGGCCACGTCGATTCCCTCGCTCAGCGCCGCCACTGTCGGCCCGAGGCCGGCGGCTCCGACCATCCCGTTCAGCACGAGGTCGGCTCCCGAGCCCGCGATCAGCTCGACGATCCCCTCCTCGCCGCCGAGGACGCGGCCGTCCCATTCCGACCGCGCTCGTTTTACGGCACCGGGGTCGGCAAGGGCGACGGAGGGAACGCCGTGCTGCCGGGCCTGCGAGAGCAGCGTCTCCCGGTTGCGCGCAGCCGCGAGGCCGACCACCTGGAGGTCGTCCGAACCGGCGACGATCTGCAGCGCCTGCGTGCCGATCGAGCCGGTGCTGCCGAGGATGACCAGCTTCTTCATCGAACAGCCAAGTGTAGGTGGCTCAATAGACCAGCTGGACGGAGAGGTAGTAGCCGACCACGATCGTGAAGAAGACGGCGTCGAGCCGGTCGAGGATCCCCCCGTGCGGCCCGAACAGCCTCCCCGTGTCCTTTGTGCCGAGGTCGCGCTTGATCATCGACTCGAAGAGGTCGCCGACTGGAGCGATCGCCGCGACCGCGGCGCCGATGATCAGGGCATCCACCCCCGAGAGCCAGTCCTGGTAGAGGCCGGCGAACCAAAAGGCCATCGTGCCGATCAGGAACCCACCGATCAGGCCCTCCAGGGTCTTGTGGGGTGAGAGGCTGGGGGCGATCCTGTGGGTGCCGAACATGCGTCCCGTCGCGTAGGCCCCGGTGTCGCTGGCGAACGTCCCGATCAGGACGTCGACCAGCAGCGCGGCGCCGTGATCGGGCAGGTCACGGAGCAGTACGGCGTGCACCAGCGGGATGCCGATCCAGATGATCCCGAGCAGGGTGACGCCCATCGAGACCGTGATCCCCTCGCGACGCCTGCGGTCGGCCCCCAGCGCGAACAGGACCGGGAAGGAGGCGGCGAGCACGAGGAGCACGTTGAAGGCGGATCCGAAGTGCGCCGCGAGCAGGAGCGCGACGAGCGCGAGGTACGCGGCGGCGGCGATCGGCCGCATGTCCGAGGTCATCGTCACGTACTCCCTCAGGGCGAGGACGCCGATCGCGATCATCGCCACGGTGAAGGTCAGTCCGCCGGCCACTGTGATCGCGAGCGCGAAGGCGACCCAGGGGATCGCGACGAGGATCCGGCGTATCGTCTCGCCGCGCAGCGGCGGTGGCCTCCGGGGAGGGCGCTCCGGCCTTCGCGGGCGCGGTTTCTCGATCGGCTCGTCGAGCCCCTCGAAAAGATCCGCCGCTCGCTCGAGGTCGAAGCCTCTCCGGCGCCGCCTCTCCCCCTCACCCCCCCTTGACCCGGACTCCATGTCTAGCTCCTCGCCCCGAAGCGCCTCCGCCGTTCGGCGAACTCGCTGAGGCATTCCTCCAACGCCTCGCGGCTGAATTCCGGCCACAGCTCGTGGCGGAAGACCAGCTCCGAGTAGGCGCACTGCCAGAGCAGGTAGTTGGAGAGGCGCAGCTCCCCGCTGGTTCGTATCAGCAGGTCGGGATCGTGCATCTCGGGCGCGTAGAGGTGCTCGCGGAACTCGTCCTCGGTGCTTCCCTGGAAGGTTCGCGCCGCATCTACGATCTCCGCCCTGCCTCCGTAGTTGAAGGCGACGAAGAGGGTGATGCGGTCGTTGCCGGCGGTCGTCTCTTCCGCCCACCCCATCCGCTCGACCAGCTCTGGCGCGATCCCCTCCCGCCGGCCGATGAAGCGCATTCGCACTCCCTCCTCGTGCAGCTCCGGCGTCTCGGCGTCGATGCGCTCGCCGAACATCCGCATCAACCCGGTGACCTCCTCCTCCGGACGCGACCAGTTCTCGGTGGAGAAGGAGAAGACGGTCAGCTCCTCGATCCCCAGCTCGACCGCGTCGCGAAGGCGGTCCTTGACGACGTCTGCGCCGGCCCGGTGACCCTCGATGACCGGAAGGCCCCTCTGCTGGGCCCAGCGTCCGTTGCCGTCGGTGATGATCGCGACGTACCGCGCGGAGGCGCTCACACCTCCAGAATCTCCTCTTCCTTCCCTTTCAGTAGGGCGTCGATCTCGGCGACCGCCTCGTCGGTGTGCTTCTGCAGGTCCGCCTCGGCGCGGCGCTCGTCGTCCTCGCCCGCTTCACCTTCCTTCTTCAGCTCCCGCAGGTCCTGCATCGTGTCGCGGCGAATGTTGCGCACCGCGATCCGCCCTTCCTCGGCGACGCCGTGGACGACCTTGACCATCTCACGGCGGCGCTCCTCGGTCAGCTCGGGGATCTGAAGCCGGATCAGGTTGCCGTCGTTGCTGGGCGTGAGCCCGACGTCCGACTCGCGGATAGCCTTCTCGATCGCCTCGATCGTCGACTTGTCGAAGGGCGTGACCGTGAGCAGCCGCGCGTCGGTGGCAGCAACGTTGGCGAGCTGCTTGAGCGGCGTCGGAGTGCCGTAGTAGTCGACCGTGATGCGATCCAGCAGGTGCGGCGAGGCGCGCCCGGTGCGGACGGTCGCGAGCTCGTTGCGGGTCGCCTCGACCGACTTGCCCATCCGATCCCGGGCGTCCTTCAACAGCTCGTCGATCAGCTCCACTGGATTCCTCTTCTCACGCGGAGGGCACGTTGGAGACAAGCGTGCCGACTGTCTCGCCGCGGACGATCCTATCTATGTTCGCCTCCTCGCCCATGTTGAAGACGTAGATGGGGAGGTTGTTGTCCATGCACAGGGAGAGCGCCGTCGAGTCCATCACCCTGAGCCCGCGCTCGATCGCCTCCCGATGGCTGATCGCGGGGATGAACTCCGCCTCTGGGTTGGTGGCGGGGTCGGAGTCGTAGACACCCTCCACGCCATTCTTTGCCATCAGGATCGCCTGGGCCCGGATCTCGAGTGCGCGCAGCGCCGCCGCCGTGTCGGTCGTGAAGAACGGGTTGCCGGTGCCCGCCGCGAAGACCACGATCCGGCCCTTCTCGAGGTGGCGCATCGCGCGGCGACGGATGTAGGGCTCGGCCACCTCCTTGACGTCGATTGCAGACATCACCCGGGTGTGCTCGCCGCGGTTCTCGAGGGCGTCCTGGAGGGTGAGCGCATTGAGGACGGTGGCCAGCATTCCCATGTAGTCGCCGG
>DASUUD010000264.1:0-4245 GCA_036374255.1 Solirubrobacterales bacterium
CGCCGATGGCGCCGACCGCGGGAGCGGGGTGGATTCCCGGTCCCTGCCAGTCGAGGATCGGAGCCGCCTGCTCGAGTTTGGCCTGCATGTCGAGCTCCCGGTAGCGAGCCAGGTCGGCACCGTCGCGGGCGGGCAGGGTCATCTGCCGCAGCCGCTCGGCGATCCCCTCGAGAGCGGGACGGGCGTCGGCGACGATGCCCAGCGCCAGCGGGCGCGTGACGCCGAGATTGGCAGGATCGATGTCGATCTGGATCAATAGCTGACCTGCAGGGTCGCCCCAGTACTTGTCGTAGGGAACGTCGAGATTGCCGATTCGCGAGCCAGCGACGAGTAGGACGTCGGCCTCGGCGCGAGCGGCGTCTCCGCCCGGGCTGAAGCCGGAGACGTAGTTCGAGTGATCGGATGGGACGCTTGCGCGGCCCGCCATGGTGGGCATCGCCGGACAGCTGAGCGCCTCGGCGATCTCCAGGGCGGCAGCTCGCGCGTCGGCGCGGTCGACGCCAGTGCCGGCGATGACGACGGGGTGCTTCGCCGCGGCCAGCATCTCGGCCGCTTCATCCAATTGGCCCTCGGAGGGCTGCGGCGCGCTCCCGCGGGAGGCGGATGGCGCAAAGATCGGCGCGCGCGTCTCGTCACCGGTCTCATAGAGGATCGGCGCGGGCAGCTCGATGTGGACGGGCCCCGGTCGGCCGTCGAACATCCGGCGGAAGGCCATTCTCAGGACCTCGGGAATGCGCGCCCATTCGAAGATCGGCCCGCCCCACTTGACGCACGGTTGGAAGAGGTCGAGCTGGTCCTGGCCCTGAAAGGTCGCGGGAGAGGACGGATAGACGACCCCCAACCTGTGCTGAGAGGTGATCGCAAGCACCGGGACGCCCTCGTGCAGCGCCGTCAGGACCCCCGGAACCAGATTGGCCGATCCAGGTCCAGGGTTGCCCAGCACCGCGGCGACCTTGCCGGTGGTCTTGTACAGGCCTTCGGCCATGTGGACGCCGGCAGCCTCGTGGCGGATCGGCACGAGCCGGACGCCATGGGCCTCGAGCTCGGCGAAGAGGGGGTCGATCTCGGGCGACGGTAACCCGAACAGGATTTCGATGCCCTCGTTCTGCAGGGCGCGGGCGAACAGCTCGCCACCGGTGATCTCGCTCATGGTGTGGTCCTCTCGGTCTGGTTCCCCTTACGTTTCGCGCCAAGGCACGATAACCCCGGCTTACGGATACCTCACCAAGACGACGGGAGCGCTTCCCGTGGATTCCTTTGGTCTCTGAATATCTAGGTAGCTGGACGGGGGTCGAGAGCCTCGAAGAGCCTTCCATGGCTCAGGGTGTGCAGGTGTGCGCGCACCGCTGCACAGTGGGGTTCCAGAAGGTGTTCATTTGCAGCGATTCTGCCGGTGGTAGCGAGGACCGATACCCGGCCCGATTCGTCTCTCGCTACCACCCGCGAATCGTGGATCGGAGCCGTCTGCCCGATTGACTGGGGTCCAGCTGTCGCATTCACGCGAAAGCGAGAGGTGCCGGTGTCGGCCAGTTGCTCAACGGGCAGGCAACCAGGCGATGGAGCTGGCCGGACGACGTTCGAACGCCGCCTTTCGGCAGCAGGGAGCCGATTGCGGGTATCGTCCCCTCGCTTGGAGTCGAGCGGGCCAACGGCGGTTGCAGGCCGGTTCATCGCGGCCTTCTCGGCCGCCGACTTCGACGCGATGCGGGCGATGCTCAGCGAGGACCTGGTCGCCTACGTCACCGACGCCGAGGGCGAGATGGACAGGGTCGAGGGTAGAGACGCCTACCTCGATCGCGTCGAGGCGATGGACCTCCCGTCGGCCCGCTTCAGCGTCGAGTTGACCCAGCCGCCTGTCCCGGTCGGCGGCGATCAGGCCCTGGTCATGGTCGAGGTGCGCGCCGAGCGGGGCGGACGCTCCCTGCACAATTTCGCTGCCCACCTGCTCCGGGTCGTCGATGGGCTCATCGCCGAGTGGTGGATGGTCGACGCGAAACCGGCCGAGAGCGACGCGTTCTGGTCGTAGCGCTCCAGCTCCCTTGCGCGAGGACCACTGGCCCGGGGCCTTGGGAACGGCGGATCCGCTTCGAGGAGCTAAACGCGACCCAGGTGGGTGTCCTTGAACGCGGTCGGATACTTGAAGCCGTAGCCGAGCATCCGGTCGATGCCGAGGTGGGCGAGCCAGATCAGCGCGCACCCCTGCCGCCCCTTGCCTCAGCGCCGCGACGCCGCGGCGTCGATCAGCGAGGCAACGCCCGCCGCGATCGCGATCACCGCGAGGATCGAGCCCCCGATCACGATCGCCGCCCCAAGCAGGAAGATCGCGGCCATCGCCGCCGCGGCCAGGGCGCCGATCAGCATCATCGCCAGGACGATTGCAAGCAGGACCATCATCGTGGTGGTTTCAGTCGGAGTCTCGCATGGCTTCGATCACGCGGTGCGGCGCCACGTTGCGCAAATAGGCGTCCGTGGTCGCGAGGCTCATGTGCCGAGCGCGTCCCGGATCACCGGCATCTCTACCCCTTCCGCGGCCATCTCGCGACCACCCGCGGATAGTTGAGGCTTTTCGGCCGCGGCTCAAGGAACCGGACTAGGCCGTCTGGGTGCCCTCCAGGACCATCCGCAGCTCGGTAAGCTTCTCAGTCACCACGTTCGCGAGCTCACGAGCGGTGGCCGTCTTCGCCTGACCCTCCTCGAGCGCGGCGATGCGCTCCTGCGCCTGGTTGAGCCGCTCCTCCAGCTCCCGCTCCCGCTCGATCCCTTGGCTCCGCGCCCGTTCGACCGCGTCGACGAGGCTCTCTAGGCGACGGATCGCTTCCTGAAGGGTCGCGAATGCCACCGGGAGATCTTCCGGCCCGGGCCTGACTTCTTCACCACCACTCGACTCGGAGCCATTGTGGTCCGCGACGAGGTCCGGCCGCACGGCAGCTGGCGGCTCGGGGCGGTCGGGCGACCCCGGCTCAGCTCCCGGCCCAAGCTGGGATGGAGGCAGCGGGGGCTCGGGCGCCGGCGGGGGTGGTTCGGGGAGTTCATCTATCAGGCGCCGGATCTGGGTGTCGGCGGCGATAACCGGTCGGACCACGCTCCTCGTCATCTCTTCTATGGTGCTGAGTGCCGCCGTGTTGTATGGGTCTCCGATCGCGACGAGCAGTGCGCCGTCGGTACCGAAGGCGATCGGCAGGGCCGTGTAGCGTGCCGCTGGAGACTTGCCGACCTTCGAGACCGCCGCCGGGTCGACCTCGAAGCGGTCGAGATCCACATGGTCGAGCCCGCTTCGCTCGGCGAGCGCCACCGAGAGCTGCCGCTCGTCGATCGCGCCGCTCTCCAGCAAGTAACCCTCGGGGGTATCCGCCGTCTGGCGGGTTGCCTCGAGGGCGTTCGCGACGATGTCGCGATCGGCGAAGCCGAGCTCGGCGATCACCTCGGTCAGGGGGGCGCCGTGATGGTCAGGATTGGACGGAGCGGTGATTCCCGCCGCTCCAGGTGCGAACCCCGGCGCGCTTGGGTCGGCGTTAGTTACCGGGTTCTCGCTCATCTGTCACCTCTCTTGGGTCGCTGGCCACTTGATCAGCTCCTCCGGCCGACTCTGCGGCGGGTTCTTTGAGCTGCACCATCACCTCGGGGGAGAGCGCCCCGGCCCGGTTCTTCTCGAGCCGGCCCAGGACGATCGCGCCGGCGGGCGCGCCCGACAGGGCGTCGAGCGCGAAGCCGGCCGCATCTGAGAAGTTCCGTGAACGGTGTTTGCCGCCGGGGTGGAGAGTTTCGGTTTGGTTGCTTTCCACGCTGTTCTTATCGAACGTATGTCGAAAGTACTTGAGGACTTAGCGAACGCCCGGGCCCCCGCGCTTCGGCCGATCTGACCTGCCTATGCGGCTGTGCGTGCACACTTGCACGCCCTGATGAACTGGTCGACCCGCAGTCCACTCCGAAGGGGGTATCGATCCAGGTCTACCGGCCCACCGGGCGCCCGCAGTACGCAACTTGAAAAGGGTTTCCCAAGGACCACCCCGAACTAATGACGGCACGGATGACGGATGGCGTTCCCCGTCAAAGGTCCATAGAAAGCACAAAAACCCCCGAATCACCGAGGGTTCTGCGATAGCGGGGGCCCGATTCGTCTCTCGCTACCACCCGCGAATCGTCGAGCGGATGCCGCCAGCCTGATTCAGCGTGCAGCGACAGGATGCTGCCGCCTCGGGGCGCTTTGCGGCCCCTGTTCGCCACCCAGCCGCCCCGAGGGCGGCT
>DASUUD010000265.1:0-4128 GCA_036374255.1 Solirubrobacterales bacterium
GCGCTCCTCGGCCCTGGCGTCCAAGGCCACGGGGTTCCCAATCGCCAAGATCGCCGCCAAGCTGGCCGCGGGCTACCTCCTGGAGGAGATCCCGAACGACATCACCCGCAAGACCCCCGCCTCCTTCGAGCCGACGCTGGACTACGTCGTCGTGAAGGTCCCGCGCTTCGCGTTCGAGAAGTTTCCCGGCGCCGAGGGGCGGCTCACCACGCACATGAAGTCGGTGGGCGAGGCGATGGCGATCGGGCGCACCTTCCGCGAGTCGTTCGCCAAGGCGATGCGCTCGCGCGAGCTCGACTCGACGCCGGAGCCGCCCGCCGACGACGAGAAGCTCCTGGAGGCGATCGCCAGGCCCAGCGCGGAGCGCTTCGACCTGGTCCTCGAGGCCTTCCGCCGCGGCATCGGCGTGGAGGCTGTGCAAGAGCGCTGCCTGGTCGATCGCTGGTTCCTGCGCGAGCTGGAGGTCCTGGCGAGCGAGGGCGACGGCACCGAGGGTCTGGCCCGCACCTACAAGTCGGTGGACACCTGCGCGGCCGAGTTCGAGGCCGCGACTCCCTACTACTACTCGGCGCACGAGCGAAGCGGCGGCGGGGTAGCCTCCGAGGTGAGGCGGGGCGAGCGGGACTCGGTGGTGATCCTCGGCGCGGGCCCCAACCGGATCGGGCAGGGGATCGAGTTCGACTACTGCTGCGTGCACGCTGCGATGACCGTCCGCGAGACCGGCCGCGACGCGGTGATGGTCAACTGCAACCCGGAGACCGTCTCCACCGACTACGACACCTCCGACCGCCTCTACTTCGAGCCGCTGACGGCCGAGGACGTGCTCGCGGTCTGCGAGCAGGAGCAGCCCGAGGGCGTGATCGTCCAGTTCGGCGGGCAGACGCCGCTGAAGCTGGCGCGCGCGCTCGAGGAGGCGGGTGTGCCGCTTCTCGGCACCCCGGTCGACGCTATAGACCTGGCCGAGGACCGCGGTCGCTTCGGGGCCCTGCTGCGCAGGCTCGGTGTCAAGCACCCGCCCTACGGGACGGCGCTGTCGGCCGACGAGGCGGCTGTGATCGCGGAGGAGGTCGGGTTCCCGCTGCTGGTCCGGCCCTCCTACGTGCTCGGCGGGCGGGCGATGGAGATCTGCTACTCGACCGCGAACCTGGCCGCCTACCTCGAAGCCAACGTGAAAGCCGACCAGGAGCACCCCCTGCTGCTGGACCGCTTCCTCGAGAACGCGATCGAGGTCGATGTCGACGCGCTCGCCGACGGGACCGAGGTGCACGTGGCGGGCATCATGCAGCACGTCGAGGAGGCCGGAGTCCACTCCGGGGACTCGGCCTGCGTCCTTCCTCCGATGAGCCTCGGCGAGGAGATGCTGGAGGAGATCAGGGCGACGACGCGGCGGATCGCGCTGGAGCTGGGAGTTGTGGGGCTGATCAACATCCAGTACGGCGTCGCCGGGGGCGACCTCTACGTGATCGAGGCCAACCCGCGGGCCTCGCGCACGGTCCCCTTCGTCTCCAAGGCGACCAGCGCGCCGCTAGCCAAGATCGCGGCGAGGCTGATGCTGGGCGAGAGGCTCGTCGATCTGGAGCTTCCGGAGCAGCCCTCCGATTACGTCAGCGTCAAGGAGGCGGTCCTGCCGTTCGCCCGCTTCGCCGGGGTCGACTCCGTGCTGGGACCGGAGATGAAGAGCACCGGTGAGGTGATGGGGATCGCCGGCGACTTCCCGACTGCGTTCGGCAAGGCGCAGGCGGCCGCCGGGGTGTCGTTGCCGCTGGAGGGCTCGGTCTTCATCACGGTCACCGATACGGACAAGCCGGCGGCGACGCAGCTCGCGGCCCGCTTCCATGACCTCGGCTTCGAGGTGGTCGCCACCGGCGGCACCGCCCAGGCGATCTCGGCTATGGGGGTGCCGGTGAGGCGAATCAACAAGCTGAGCGAGGGCGGCCAAAACGCGGTGGACCTGATTCGGGAGCGGAGCTGCGACCTGGTGATCAACACACCGACCGGCTCGGGTGCGCGCGCCGACGGCCACGCGATCCGGACGGCCGCGGTTCGCCACGGCATTCCCTGCGTGACGACGATGACCGGAGCGTCGGCGGCGGTGCGGGCGATCGCCGCGCAGAAGCAATCGGAGGCAGCCGTGGTCTCGCTGCAAGAGATTCACGGAACCACGGCGAGGGCCGAGCAAGCTCGATGAGCACCCCGTTCGGGCGACGGCTGTGTGAGGTCACGGACAACCGAGCCTCGGGCGGGTATCGGGTCTTCTCGCTGCGCGACCTGGAGGGCCCGCCGCCCCTGCCCGGTCAGTTCTACATGCTCGCCGCCCGCCGCCGCTGGGAGGAGAGCGGGCAAAGGCCCCACCTGCCGCGGGCGCTCTCGGTGGCCGACGCCCTGACGGAACGTGGGAGTACTCGGCTCGACTTCCTCGTCGAGGGGATCGGTCCCGGGACCGATCGGCTCTGCGACCTCGAGGTGGGGGAGGAGGTGTGGGTCAACGGCCCGCTGGGAAACGGCTTCTCCGCGCCGCGCGAGCTCGCCCCGGGAGCCGCCGGCACGATCCTCGTGGGTGGCGGCATCGGCATCGCCCCGTTGGCACTGCTGCGCCGCAGGCACAGCGATCAGGGCGTGCCGACGCGCGTCCTGCTCGGCTTCCGCGACGAGGCCCACTCGGGTGGCCTGGACGACCTCTTCGCCTGCTGCGAGATCGGGCTGGCCAGCGATGACGGGCACGTCGGCCATCGCGGTCCCGTCACCGATCTGCTCAAGGCGATGCTCGAGGGCGACGACGCCACCAGCGCCGCGGTGTACGCCTGCGGCCCTCCACCCATGCTCGACGCGGTCACCGCCCTCTGCGCCTCTCGCGGCGTCGCCTGCGAGCTGGCGCACGAGGCTCCGATGGCGTGCGGCTACGGCGCCTGCTTCGGCTGCGCCTTCCCCAACCCCGACGGCGGCTACCTGCGCTTATGTGTAGACGGCCCCGTCCTCAACGGTGCCAGCTTCATGCGCTCGGCCGCGGGTCCTGTCGCCGAGGTGGGGTCCGCTCCGCCGCCCGGAGGGCAGGGCCTCGGCCCGGCGGGTCCTGTCGCCGCAGGGGACCCCCCGCCCCCTCCGGTAGCTAAAGCTTCCTCGGGGGCGGGCCCCCCTACGGCGCCACCCGCCGGCAGCCGCGGCTCAGGGGGGCCGTCGACGGATGGCGCCGCTGCCGTTGAGTTCCGCGGGCTGATGTTGAAACACCCGGTGATCAATGCGTCGGGGACATTCGACGCGATAGCTGCGCGAAAGGTTTATGGCGATGCCGTCCTGGAGCAGTTCCCGTTCGCGGCCTTCGTCAGCAAGACGATCACCGTGGAGCCGCGGGCGGGAAACGAGCCGCAGCGGATCTGGGAGACGCCGGCGGGGATGCTCAACTCGATCGGGCTGCCGAACAGGGGACTGGAGGGGTTCCTCGCCGAGGACCTGCCGCAGCTTGCCGAGTTGCCGGTGCCGCTGATCGTGTCGCTGATGGGCACCAGCCGCGAGGAGTTCGCGAGATTGGTGGAGGGCGTCGCCGAGCGCGACGAGGTGGCTGCGATCGAGCTGAACGTCTCCTGCCCCAACGTGCATTCAGGGTTGATCGTCGGGGAGCAGCCGGATGAGACCGAGGCCCTGCTGGGGGCGCTGCGGCCGATTACCGCCAAGCCGCTGATCGTGAAGCTGACGCCGAACGTCGTCGATCCGGCCGAGGTCGCGGTCGCGGCCGAGGAGGGCGGGGCCGATGCCGTCTCGCTGATCAACACCCTGAAGGGCAGCGCAATCGATCCGGCCAGCGGCGAGCCGGGACTGGGCGCCGGCCACGGGGGGCTCTCGGGCCCGGCGGTGCGGCCGATCGCGGTGGCCCAGATCCGGGCAGTCGCCGCGGCGGTCCGCCTTCCGATCGTCGGGATGGGCGGTGTCTGCAGCGGCGCGGACGCCCTTGAATTGCTTCGTGCCGGCGCCTCGTTGGTCGCCGTCGGGACCGAGAGCTTCCGCGATCCGCGCGCCGGAGAGCGCATCGCCGAGGAGCTCTCTCAGCATTACTTGGTGACCCCAGCCTGAACCTCGAGTCGAGGTTCAGATGAATTTGGCCGAAAAAGAACCAAACCCCCTTGCACGCCACGC
>DASUUD010000266.1:0-2424 GCA_036374255.1 Solirubrobacterales bacterium
AGCCGCCCTCGGGGCGGCTGGGTGGCGAACAGGGGCCGCAAAGCGCCCCGAGGCGGCAGCATCCTGTCGCTGCACGCTGAATCAGGCTGGCGGCATCCGCTCGACGATTCGCGGGTGGTAGCGAGAGACGAATCGGGCCCCGGATTCGCACCCGAGACCCTGAGCGTGGTACCACTTTGGTACCGGACGCATCGTCCGAAATGTCCGATGCATCCCGAGTCGAGGACGCATTGGACGCATGGGACGCGTCCGGACGCATATGGCAGCCGGGTCCTCCGGCTGGGGGCCGAGCGGTCGCCGGTTCAAATCCGGCCTCCCCGATTTCCCGGAAGCCCACCTCTGAAGCGGGTTTCCACTTTGAGAGGAGCTTCGGTTCGTTTCAGCTTCTTGCCCGGCGCTCCCTTCGAACTCAAGCCTAGCCCCGATCGAGGTGGCAGAACTGGCGAAACCACTCTCCTGAGGTGCCCGCTTCCGCTTCGCGCGAAAGAGCGCCGCAGTCTTCTCAGCCTGGGGAGGCTTCGACGAGCTTCTTGAGGGTTTGGAGCATCTTCTTGCTCATAACGAAGCCGATCGGGTCCATCAGGTAGGGGCCGAAACCCAGCTTCTCGGCCAGCCCCCTCCCTGCGACATTGCGGCCCCGCTCGAGCAGTCGAGTGGTCTCGTTCGGGCCAGCGAGCAGGTAGAAGCCCCACGTCGCCTGCGATCCGTCCTCGTTGGGCGGTCCGCCGAGCACGAGGGCGCGCTCGGGCTCCAGCCGCACGACTTCGGGGCCGTAGCCCGAGCGACCGTGGAGGACGATCTTGTCCCCGACGCTGAGGCTCTGCAGCTCCGGTCGAATCTCCATCACGTTGCGGATCTGACAGCCGACCAGATTCTCGAGGCCCTCGTAGCTGTAGAAGCCGCCGCGTCCCTGACCGAGCTGAACAAGCCAGGGCCAGGCGGCCGAGGGCGGGACGTCGATCGAGATCGCGTGGTCGTATCTCCAGTCGGGCACGGGCACCAGCTCGTCACCCGGCAGTCGCAGGGCCCTCTCTTCCTCGGTGGCGCCCCATCGCCGACGCCACCCGCGCAGCAGCGGGTAGAGCAGGAGGTTGGCGGCGATCTGCGAGGCGCCGGAGATCGATTCGACAAGCTTGAGCATGGGAGCCCCCCGCACGTAGGGAGGGTTGGTAGCGTCGCACGATGCTCGGCGATGTGGGAATCCCAGCCCGCCCTGGGGCGGGTCGGGCCACGGCCGCCGTCGATCTCTATTGGCTGCCGCTCGGGGCCGGCGGCCACTTCGTCCGGCTCAACGGTCGCATCTACGAGGCGCTGGGGCGCGAGTGGCACGGCGTCCACCCTGCGATCTCTACCACTCCGCGCTCCAGGTCGAGGTCCCAGACGGGGGGTTCGTGATGAGCAGGCGCCGGTCCACGACTGGAGCGGCGAGCAGCGTGGCGTCGTCGGCGAAGGAGCGGTTGGCACTTTCTGGGTAAGCCGATTTCGAATCTTTCGCTACGAGATCCGCCTCAGGCGCAACGGACACATTCCGGATGTGGCAGAGGCTGTGGAGGGCCCCAGGCGACTGACCACCGATGAGGGCTGTCTCTTGCGTTTGGCCAGTCGGGCAGACGGCCCCGCTCGACTCGCTGCCGGTGGTCGCGAGAGGCGAACCCGGCTCGGGATTCGCGCCCGAGACCGGGGCGTGGTACCACATTGGTACCGGACGCAGCGTCCGATCTGTCCGATGCGTCCCGAACCGGGGACGCAGGGGACACACGTGACGCGTCGGGACGCAAATGGCAGCGTATGCTCCGACTGGGGGACCGAGCGGTCGCAGGTTCAAATCCTGTCTCCCCGATAAGCAGGAAGCCCGCATCTGAAGCGGCAGACCGGGCCGCGTTGCGGGGGCAAATGATCGCTTTAGCCGGCCGTCAGACGGCGGAGCCGACCAGGCCGCCGATCCCGGCGGTGATCGCCATCGCGGCGGCCCCCCAGACGAGGACCCGCGCAGCGCCCCGCAGCCGCCGAGCGCCGCCGAGGTGCGCGCCGAGAAACCCCAGAACGGCGAGGGCCGCCAGCGTCACCCCGACACAGGCGGCGGTCCGGGCGCCGGCGGGTGGGAGGCCGATGGCGAGCACCGGAAGGATTGCGCCGACGGAGAAGGAGAGCGCCGACGTCCAGGCTGCCTGGAGCGGACGCGCGCGCCGTTCGCTATCGAAGCCGAGCTCGTCGCGCGCGTGGGCCGCCAGCGCGTCACGTTCCGAGAGGACGGCGGCGACTTGCGCCGCCAAGTCCTCCGGCAGGCCGCGACCGGCGTAGATTCGCGCGAGTTCGCGACGCTCACCCTCGGGATCCTCGCGGAGCTCCCACTCCTCTAGGCGTAGGTCAGCGAGTTCGGTGTCGCGCTGAGAGCTGACCGAGACGTACTCGCCGGCGGCCATC
>DASUUD010000267.1:0-5432 GCA_036374255.1 Solirubrobacterales bacterium
CAGCCACGAATTGCAAGCTGCCGCGCCCCCCGCCCGAGCAGCTCGGCGCCGAGCTGGCCGGCTCCGCGGAGCGGATCGAGGCGCTGGGGCTGCCGCGCCCCCGCGCCCTCTCCTACCCCTACGGGGAATGGACGCCAGAGATCGCCGACGCGGTCCGCGACAGCGGCTACCGGGCGGGGTTCACCGTTGAATGGGGGATCGTCGGCGAGGGGTCGAACCCCTTCGCGCTGCCGCGGGTCGAGGTTCACCGCAGCGACACGCCGCGCAAGCTGAGGCGCAAGCTGGCGCTCGCCGGCGCCCCCGGCCTGCTGCGCGACGGGCTGCTGACGCTGACCGGCGTCCGGCTCGACCCCTCGGGGGGGTGACGCTCCCGGCCAGGGCCGGGGCCGGGGACGCAGAACCTATCCTCCAGGTGATGGAGCAGGCGACAACCACTCCGGGGCCGCCACCGCAGGCGGAGGAGCCCGTCGCCGCGCGAGCGGAGACGGTCCGGCTCGAGGCGACGCGCGGCTTCAGCCGGGTACTCTCGCCGCGCGAACTGTGGCGCTACCGGGACCTCGCCTTCCAGATCGCGGCCCGCGACGTGACCGTCCGCTACCGGCAGACGGCGCTCGGCGCCGCCTGGGCGATCCTGCAGCCGCTCGGCTTCATGGTCGTCTTCACGCTGTTCTTCGGCAACCTGGCCGGGGTCTCCTCGGACGGGCTCCCGTATGCGCTGTTCAGTCTCTCCGCGCTCGTTCCCTGGACCTTCTTCGCCAACTCGCTGCTGCTCAGCTCCGAAAGCCTGGTCGCCAACTCCGCCCTCGTCTCCAAAATCTATTTCCCGCGGATCTTCATGCCGGCAGGGGCGATGGCGGCCAGCTTCATCGACCTCGGGATCTCGCTGCTGATCCTGATCGTCATCGTGCTCGCCTGGGGTTTCGCGCCTTCGGCGGCGATCCTGATGTTGCCGGTGCTGATCGTGATCATGGTCGCGGCGCTGCTCGGCGTCAGCGCGGCGCTCTCAGCGGTCAACGTCCGCTACCGCGACGTCCGTTACGTGATCCCGTTCGCGATCCAGATGTGGCTGTTCGCGACTCCGATCGCCTATCCCGCCAGCCTCGTCGACGAGCCGTTGCGGACGCTGTGGGCGGCCAACCCGATGGTGGGTGTGGTCGAAGGCTTCCGCTGGGCGGTGCTGGGCAACGGCGACGCGCCGCTCGCCCTGATCGGCGTCTCGGCGGTCTCGGCGGCGGCGCTGCTACTCGCCGGCCTCGCCTACTTCGACCGGGTCGAGCGGAGCTTCGCCGACTTCATCTGACATGGGCGACATCGCGATCAAGACCAGCGGGCTCGGCAAGGAGTACCACCTCGGGGTCGGCACACGCGGCTACGGATCGCTGCGCGAGAGCCTCGTCGATGCCGCCAAGCGCCCCTTCCGGCGGCGACGCGGCGAAGCCGAGGAGGCCAAGGCGACGGTCTGGGCGCTGCGTGACCTCTCGCTGACCGTCAACGCGGGCGAAGTCGTCGGCCTGATCGGCCACAACGGCGCCGGCAAGAGCACCCTGCTGAAAATCCTCTCGCGGATCGTCGAGCCGACCACCGGCTGGGCCGACGTGACCGGCCGCTCGGGCTCGCTGCTCGAGGTCGGAACCGGCTTCCACCCGGAGCTGACCGGTCGCGAGAACATCTTCCTCAACGGGGCGATCCTCGGCATGCGGCGCTCCGAGATCCGCGCCCGGTTCGACGAAATCGTCGAGTTCGCCGACATCGAACGGTTCCTCGACACCCCGGTGAAGCGCTACTCGAGCGGGATGTCGGTTCGGCTGGCCTTCGCGGTGGCAGCCCACCTGGAGCCGGAGATCCTCCTCGTCGACGAGGTGCTGGCGGTCGGCGACGCCGCCTTCCAGCGCAAGTCCCTGGCGAAGATGAGCGAGGTCGCCAGTGAGGGGCGGACGGTGATCTTCGTCTCCCACAACCTGGCGATCATCCAGGCGCTCTGCGAGCGGGGGGTGCTGCTGGAGCGAGGCCGGGCGGTCGCCGATGCCTCGGTGGGTGAGGCGATCGACCAGTACCTGCGCAGCCTCGAGGCCGGCGCCGCCTCGGACCTGCTCGAGCGGGCCGACCGCGACGGACGCGGCTGGCGGCAGACGCTGGTGCGGCGGCTCGCGCTGGAGGACCCGAGCAGCGGCCAGGAGAACATCGTGGTCGGCGGCCGGCCGGCGCGGATCGTGGTCGAGCTGACCGAGTCGCTGCCGATGACCGAGTGCCGGCTGACGATCGTCAACAGCCTCGGCCACCCGGTCGCGACCCTCGACAGCGAGGTCTCCTCGCCCGAGGACGTGCGCGACGCGGAGCTGGGGCCGCGGATCGAGTGCGAGATCGACGAGCTGCCCCTGCTGCCCGGCCGCTACCGGATCGACGTGCTGCTGAAAGGGCGCCGTCAGATCCAGGACGGGCTGCACGCCGCCGCGTTCTTCGACGTCGAGCCGGGGGTGCTGGGGGAGCGGCCGATGCCGGTGGCGGGCGCCGAGGGAGACATCGTGCTGCCTCACTCCTGGCGTCTGCCGCAATGAGCGCCGCCGCGCCGGACGGGGAGGGCAACGGGTGGCGGATCCTGGCGCCGGCGAAGCCGGGGCCGGTCGAGCCTCTGTCCGAGCCCCCCGGCATCTCCGTGGTGATCGCCGCCTACCAGGCGGCGGAGTCGATCGAGGAGGCGGCACGCTCGGCGCTCGACCAGGCCCACGCCGCCGAGGAGGTGATCGTCGTGGACGACGGCTCGACCGACGGCACCGCGGAGGCCCTGCGACCCCTCGAGCGGGAGGGGTTGAAGGTGATCCGCAGGCCGAACGGCGGCGTCGCATCGGCCCGCAACGCCGGCCTCGCTGCGGCCAAGGGCGAATTCGTCGCCTTCCTCGACGCCGACGACCGCTACCACCCGCGCCGCCTCGAGGCGATGGCCGAGCTGGCCAGGCTGCGCCCCGACCTCGACCTGGTCTCAACCGATATGCGATTTCTCGTCGACGGCGAGCCGGCGGGTACCTTCCTCGACAGCAACGAGTTCACGACCGAGGGCCAGCGCGCGGCGATCCTCCGCAGCTGCTTCGTCGGCGGCCTGCCGGCCGTGCGGGCGAGCAGGCTGCACGAGATCGACGGCTTCGACGAGGGGCTGGCGGTCGGCTCGGATTGGGACTGCTGGCTGCGCATGATCCTCGCCGGATCGCGCGCGGGGATGGTCGCCGAGCCGCTCTACGACTACCTGCTGCACTCGGGGACGCTGACCTCGAGCAGGCTGCGCAGCCTGCGGTCGCGGGTGACGCTCCTGGAGAAGGCGTCTCGAAGCCCGTCCCTGCGCGACGCCGAGCGGCCCGTGCTGCGGGGCGAGTTGCGGCGTCGGCTCAGCGAGGTGGTGGAAGAGGAAGCGGCCACCGGACAGCTCGAAGGGCGACTGGCTATGGCAAGGACGGCTCTGACGCGGCCGCTCGAGCCTCGGGCCCGCCTGGTCGCCGCGGCCGCGGCCCTCGCCCCCAGCCTCGGGCGCTCGCTGGGACGCAGCCGGGAGGCGCCGGTCGACCGCCTCGGCGGCAGCCGCGCGTGAGGAAGCTCAGGGCCGCCGGCGGTGGCGCCGCTCGTCCAGCCGCGCCCGCAGCGACTCGAGTCGAGCGCGGACCCACCGGCCCTGCTCGTCGTGCCGCTGGGCCAGAGCCCGCCGCACGGCGGCGCTCAGCGTCCGGTCGCGGCTCGCCAAGGCGCGATCGGAGGCGATCCCCACCAGCCGTCGTGCCGGCGCCGTGTGTCCCGCCCGGTCCATCGTCTTCGCCAGCCAGAGCGCCGAGTTGACGACCGCGGCGTCGATCTGCTCGGGCGTCGCACCGTTGGCCAGCAGCATCGCTTCGTCGATCTGCGAAGCGCCCGCGAACGGGTCGGACCTGCCGGCACGCCGGTGTCGCGCCGCCACGTGTGCCGCCAGCGAATGGATCGCCTGGAGTTCGAGGGCCCGTTCGGAGGACTGGCCGGCGTGTACCCGGTAGGCGACGACCTCGTGGGGCAGGTTGGCGAGCTCGAAGTGCTCGGCGATCCGCAGCCATAGGTCGACGTCCTCCGCGAGGTCGAAGCCGGGGCGGTAGCCGCCGACGCGTTCGAACGCGCTTCGCCGAAACATGACCGCGGATTGGACGAAGGGGTTACCGGACTCGAGCCGGCGGCGGATCTCGGCGTCCGCCAGCGGGTAGCGCACCTGGGCGAACACCCTGCCCTCCTCGTCGATGAAGGCGACCGCGCCCCCGAGCAGGCCGACCGCGGGGTTGGCTGCGAAGAAGTCGTGCTGTCGCTTCAGCCGGTCGGGCATCGCCAGGTCGTCGGCGTCGAGGCGGGCGATCAGGGGCGCCCGGGCCAGGGCCACGCCGCGGTTTGCGGCGGCCGCCTGTCCCTGGTTGGCCTGCCGCTCGAAGACGACCTGCCGGTCGCGCCTCGCGTACTCGGCGACGATCTCCGCTGTACGGTCGGTGGAGCCGTCGTCGACGATCACCAGCTCGAGGTCGGCGAGGGTCTGCGCAAGGACGCTCTCGATCGCCTCGGCGAGGAAGGCCTCGGCGTTGTAGGCGGGTACGACGACCGAGACGGCCGGGGCCCGCCCCGTCATTCGGCGCCCGGCCTCCGCGCGGTCGCCAGCATCGCGTTCGGCGGTCCCCAGGTGAGGCCGTGCCGCTCGGCGACGACCGCCGCGGCGAGCGGGGGGAAGAGGGCGAGGCGCAGGGCGAGGGGCGAGTCCTTGACCCGGTCGCGGAGCTCCTGGGCGACGGCGACCACGGAACGGAAGGTGGGCCGCACCTCGACCGCCTCGAGGCCGGCCGCCTCGAGCATCCGGGCCAGTTCGTCCGCCTCGTAGCCGTGGCGGACCTCCTCTCGCCAGCGGGCCGAGCTGCCGGGTAGGATCGGCCTCCATCGCTGATCGGGAACCTGGACCACGAAGAGCCCACCCGGGCGCAGGGCATCGGCCAGCATCCGCACCGCCTGCCGGTCCTCGGGGATCTCGGAGAGGCACTCGATCGCCATCACCACGTCGAATCCGTCCGCGGCCAGCGGCCTGGTCAGGTCGGCCTGCTCGAAGCTGACGTTGGCGAGCGAGCGGGCGCGGGAGCGCTCACGCGCGCCGGCGAGCAGGCCGTCGCGGTAGTCGAGGCCGAGCCGCAGGCGCCCCGCCGGAGCCATCAGGGCGTTTCGTTCCTCGTGGCCGTCCCGCAGCAGCGTCACCAGGCCGTCTCGAACCCCGCCGCTCATCGGGGGCGAGTCTAGGTGAGCCCAGGGCTGCTCGTGCGCGGCCTCGGCGGCCCGCGAGGGCCTCCCGCCGGGGGCGGCGCTGGACGAGGCGACGCTGGCGCGGTTGGCGCGGCAGGGCGCCGAGTTGAGCTGGGGGGAGCCGGTGGTGGTCGACAACCTCTCCGAGTTGCTCG
>DASUUD010000268.1:0-18321 GCA_036374255.1 Solirubrobacterales bacterium
GCGACCTGGCCGGCTTTTGCGCCGCCATCTACCAGCGCGGCGTCTCCTTCGTCCAGGTTCCCACCTCGCTGGTCGCGCAGGTCGATTCCGCCTATGGAGGCAAGACCGGCGTCGACCTGCCGGAGGGGAAGAACTACGCCGGGGCCTACCACCTTCCTGCCGCGGTGCTCGCCGACACCGCGACCCTGGCCAGCCTCCCGGCGGAGGAGCTGGCTGCCGGATTCGTCGAGGCGCTCAAGACCGGCCTGCTGGCCGGCGGGGCGCTTTGGGAGCGGGTGCGCGCAACCGATCCGATCGATCCGGGCCGGCTGGGCGACGTCATCTTCGCCTGCGCCCGCTACAAGTGCGAGGTGGTCGCCGCGGACGAGCGGGACCAGGGGCTGCGCGCAGTGCTCAACCTCGGCCACACGGTCGGTCACGGGATCGAGGCCGCGAGCGGATACGCCCGCTACCGGCACGGCGAGGCGATCGGTCTCGGCCTGCTCGCCGCGCTGCGCCTCTCCGAGGCTCCTCGCCTCCGCGAGGAGGTGGAGACGATCCTGCGTCGCCACGGGCTGCCCGTGGAGCTCGACGCCGGGATCGAGGTCGACGCGATCCTCGAGGCGGTGGAGCGCGACAAGAAGCGCACCGCCAAGGGGGTCGGCTTCGTCCTCCTTGCGGAGCCGGGCGCCCCGCGGATCGGGCAGCTCGTCGATCCGGTTAGGGTGCGGACGGCGGTGGAGGAGCTGACCTCATGACCACCAGCCACAATCGGGTCGCCGTCCTGCACGGAGTCAACTTCGACATCCTCGACCGCCGCGACCCGGCGATCTACGGCGGCCTCTCGCTGAACGAGCTGGAGGTGAAGATCGGGCGCTGGGCCCACGAGCTGGGCCTCGAGACGACCTTCTTCCAGACCAACTCCGAGGGCGAGTTCGTCGAATACCTGCACCGCCTGCCCGACCTCTGCGACGGGATCGTGATCAACGCCGGCGCCTGGACCCACTACAGCCGGGCGATCGCGGACTCGCTCGAGGTGGCCCGTCTGCCGGCCGTCGAGGTGCATCTCTCCGACGTCGAGTCCCGCGAGGAGTGGCGCCGGCTCTCGGTCTTCGACGGGCTGGTGCTGGAGAAGATCTCGGGCAAGGGGCCCGACGGGTATCGCGAGGCGCTCGCCACGCTGGCCCGGGCATTGGGCGTGACTGAGGGATGAGGGGCCGCGGCGAGCGTCTCGCGGGCCGGCTGCCCGAGCGCGAGGTGGACCTCCTCCTCGTCACGAACCTGGTCAACGTCCGCTACCTGACCGGGTTCGGGGGGACCAACGGCGCCTGCCTGTGCGGCGCGGACACCCGCATTCTCTTCACTGACTTCCGCTACACCGAGCGGGCCGAGGAGGAGGTGGAGGAGTGGGACGTCGTGACTATCTCCGATGACTGGCTGGGCGGGATCGCGGAGCGCCTGGCCGGCCGCACGGGATTCGAGGACGACCACCTGACGGTCCGCACCTTGAAGCGGCTCGAGGGGAAGCTCGAGGACCGTGAGGTCGAGCTGGTCCCCTCCTCCGGGGCGGTCGAGCGGCTGCGGCGGGTCAAGGACGGCGCCGAGCTGGACGCGATCGCCGCCGCGGCCGGGCTGGCCGACGGGGTCTGGCGCTGGAGCCTCGAACGCGGCCTCGCCGGGAAGAGCGAGCGAGAGGTGGCCCGCGCCGCGGAAGCACGGATCCGCGAGCTGGGCGGAGAGCCGTCCTTTCCGGCGATCGTCGCTGCGGGACCGAACGGCGCCCTGCCCCACGCGGAGCCGGGGGAGCGAAAGATCGGGAATGCAGAGCTGGTCGTGTTCGACATGGGAGCGGTGGTGGATGGCTACTGCTCCGACGGGACCCGCACCTTCGCCACGGGCGAGCCCGGGGGCCGGGCCCGCGAGATCTATGAGCTGGTTCTCCGCGCCCAGGCCGGGGCCCTGGAGGCGGTGGCCGTCGGCGTCGGGGGCGAGGCGCTCGACCAGGTCGCCCGCGACCGCATCGACACGGCCGGCCACGGCGAGCACTTCGGCCACGGCCTCGGCCACGGGGTCGGCCTCGAGGTCCACGAGGCGCCGCGGCTCTCGCGCCGTTCCGAGGACCTCCTCGAGGCGGGCGAGGTCGTGACGATCGAGCCGGGGGTCTACCTGCCGGGAGAGTTCGGGGTTCGGATCGAGGACCTTGTCGTCGTCACCGAGGACGGGCACCGCAATCTGAGCGGGATGCCGAAAGAGCTGCAGATCGTCGACTAAGCGGCCGGGTGGTCGCCTGACATCCTCAAGGCCTGCCCGACCCGGGTCGATGCGGAGCGGGTGAAACTGACGACCGGCACACTGCGCTCCGCGTACGGGCTGTCCACCACGGGACAGGCGGCGCGGCCGGAGTCGCTGGCGGACATTCGCGACCACGCGCGCCGCGAGCGCCTGCTCGACATGCAGTTCCGCCTGCGGCCCTACCGCACCGTCTGTTTCGCGATTCTCGCCCTGGCGCTCGCCTCGGTCAGCTCCGAGGTGGGGTGGTGGTGGCTGGCGCCGCTCTTCGTCGGCTTCGGCGGCTTCGTGTTGGCCGATCGCTTGATGCGAAACAGCAGCCGTCCGGGGCTGTGGGCCTCGATCGCCTGGGGGATGGTCCCGCTTCTGCTCGCCGGCGCGGTGATCACGACCGGAGGGGCGACCAGCCCGGCCCTGATGTGGTTCGCGCTGCCCGCCGTGACGCTCGGCGCCCGCTTCTCCACCCGCGGCGTCGTGTTGGGCACCGCATACGTCATCGCCCTGCTACTGGCCGGCACCCTCGGGTCCGATCCGGCCGTCGCCTCCCACCATCATCAGGATGTGATCGCGGCGATCGCTCTCGTGCTCAGCACGGTGATCCTCTCCGGCGCCCTGGTCGAGTCCGATCGGGCGCACCGCCGCCGCTCCACCCTCGATCCGCTCACCGGCCTCTTCAACCGAAACGCGCTCGAGCAGCGCCTTGCCGAGATGGACGGCGAGACGACCAACGAGGACGAGGGCCTATCGCACGCTCTGCTGCTCTGCGACCTCGACCACTTCAAGCGGATCAACGACCAGCTCGGCCACGCGGCGGGAGACGCCGTTCTCCAGGACGTCGCCTACACGATGCGCGGCGCCCTGCGTGCCGGCGACCTGATCTACAGGATCGGCGGAGAGGAGATCCTCGTCATCCTCCCCGGAGCGGGAACCGTGGAGGCGTTCGAGATTGCCCAGCGGCTGCGCGAGGCGGTGCGCGAACGGCGCCCGGTCGGAGTCATGGTCACGATCAGCATCGGCGTCGCCGTCGCCCGGCCCGGCCCGCTCGACGCGGACGAACTGGTCGGCCGCGCCGACGCGGCGCTCTACGCCGCGAAGGCGGGCGGTCGCGACCGGGTCGCCTTCGACGACGACGTCCCGGCGCAGAACGGCGACTCGGATTCCGCCGCCTGAGCTGTCGCGGGCTCAGCGACTGAGGTCCACGTCCCGGTCCAGCCTGCCGGCGAAGGCGGCGATCAGCTCGACAGTCGCCTCGACATCGCTGAGGTCGACCATCTCGACCGGCGAGTGCATGTAGCGGAGGGGGATCGTGACCAGGCCGGTCGGGATCCCCGAGCGCGAGATCTGTATCGCGTCGGCATCGGTTCGCGTGCCGCGCCCGCTCGCGACGATCGTGTGTGCGATCCCGGCCTCCTCGGCGGTCTCGAACAGCAGCTCGAAGACCTTCGGAGAGAGGGTCGAGCCGCGCCCGATCGCCGGGCCCGACCCCAGCGGGTGGGAACCGATCTCCTTCTCGTCGACCCCGGGAGCGTCGGTGGCATGGGTGACGTCCACCGCCACCGCCACTTCCGGCTGCACCTCGAAGGCTGACGTCCGGGCCCCGAACAGTCCGATCTCCTCCTGGACGGCGGCCACGGCCGCGAAGCCACAGCGCAGGGAGCCACGCTCCTCGCAGCGCCGCAGCGCCTCGAGCGCCACGTAGGCGCCGAGCCTGTTGTCGAGCGAGCGCGAAATCAGCCGTTCGCCGGCCAGCCTCAGCGGTTCCGCTGCGATCACGACAGGGTCCCCGACCCTGACGAGCTTGGCCGCCTCCTCGCGGTCGGCGGCGCCGACGTCGATGTGAAGGCCCTTCAGCTCGACCGCCTTCTTGCGCTGCTCGCCCTCGAGGAGATGAACCGGCTTGCGCCCGACCACCCCGGGGACCCCGCTCCCGCGCGCGGCGATTTCGACCCGCTGGCCGACGAGGATCTGCGGGTCCCAGCCGCCGATCGGCGAGAACCAGATGTATCCCTTCTCGTCGATGTGAGTGACGGTCAGCCCGATCTCGTCGATGTGGCCGACGACCGCGAGCAGGGGCCGGCCCTCCCCAACCCGCGCGATCGAGGACCCGATCCCGTCGCTGCTCAGCTCGGCGAACGACGCCGACTCGCGCCATACGGCCGCCGCCGGCCCCTCATGACCCGAGGGTGCCGCACAGCGCAGCAATTTGTCGAGTAGTGAGGGAATCTCGGCCATGGGCCAGTATCCCGGCTCGAATCGCCCTGCGCATCGTCAAGATTCACTAGCTTTTCGTGTAATGGAGGCGATCATGGGGGCGACGGCGCTCGTGACCGGTGCGTCGAGCGGCATCGGCGAGGCAACGGCACGTCGGCTCGCGCGGGAGTCCGGGTCGGAGCTGATCCTGGTTGCGCGGCGCGAGGAGCGGCTTCGAGCGCTCGCCGAGGACCTGCCCTGCCGGGCGACCTGGCTTGCCGTCGACCTGACCGAACCCGACGCGCCGCAGCGGGTTCTGGCCCACCTTGGCCAGCATCACGGCGGCAGGCTGACCCTGCTCGTCAACAACGCCGGCGCCGCCTGGCGGGGAAGCTTCGCGGAGGGCGGATACGAGAACGTCCGGCGTCACATGGAGCTCAACTTCGACGCCGTCCTGCGCCTCACCGAGGCGCTGTTACCGGCGCTGCGGGACTCGGCGCCGAGTGCGATCGTCAACGTCGCCAGCACGGCCGGTC
The DNA here is from genome assembly GCA_036374255.1 of Solirubrobacterales bacterium. Classification (GTDB taxonomy): domain Bacteria; phylum Actinomycetota; class Thermoleophilia; order Solirubrobacterales; family 70-9; genus VRUE01. The sequence continues at coordinate 4,995 of DASUUD010000268.1, forward strand.
GGGTGGCGCGGGCGCGGAGCGGCGCCTATTCGGCAAGCAAGTTCGCGCTGATCGGTTGGAGTGAGTCCCTCCACCTGGAGGAGCGGCCGCACGGCGTCCACGTCGGCCATGTCCTCCCGGGTTTCGTGCGCACCGAGGGCTTTCCGGCCACCGAGCTGCAGGGAAGCGCCCTCACCCGCTGGCTCGTCTCGAAGCCCGAGAGGGTCGCGGAGGCGATCGTCGAGACCGGGCTGGGCGGCCGCGCCGAGCGGTACGTTCCCCGACCCTATGCCCTCGCGGCGATCGTCCGCGTCCTCGCCCCAGGACTCGTCAGGCGGGTGCTCTCAGGCGGCTCCGCCGAGGCTCTGACGACGCGCACCGGGTCCGAATCGGCCGGCGGCGACTGACGGAGCTCAGGTGCCGCTGAAGCGGGACGGCGTCAGTTTGCAGTAGCGGAAGGAGAAGACCGCACCGACGTTGTTGGCGGCGTTGGCGCTGCGTTCGGCGCGAATCGCTTCGTGGTTGGCGAGGACCCGGTTCCTCTTCTTCAGCGCCACGCCCACCTTCCGCAGGTTCGTCTTGACGATCCGCAGGAAGCGGAACCACTTCTGCAGGCGTGCATCATCGGCCGGAGGCCTCGGTACCGCGACGATCCTCTGCACGGTCTTGCCGAAGGCTCGCGAGGCGCGGATGAACTGCTTGCCCGCCTGGGGCATCTTGCCCTGCTTCACCTTGCCCCGCGCGCCCTTCAGGATCCGCTTGTTCGCTTCGGTGTTCTTCTCGCAGATCGGCTCCACCTTGGCGATGTATTCGGCTCGCGTGGGCCCTTCTTCGGCATAGGCGATTCCCGCGACCAGCGTCGCAGCGGCGATCGCGGCAAGTATCCCCGGCATCCCCCTCATAGCACTGGCACCATAGGTTAAGGGTTCACCGAAATGGACACGACCACCCGCTATGCGAGATGCACCGACGAGACCAGCATCGCCTACCAGGTGCACGGCGACGGGCCCCTTGACCTCGTATTGGTCCCAGGCTTCGTGTCCCATGTCGAGGTGCTCTGGGAGCACCCAAGGGTGGCTCGGTTCCTGCGCCGCCTTGCCTCGTTCTCCCGGCTGGTCGTCTTCGACAAGCGCGGGCAGGGGCTATCCGATCGACCCGCCGATCCCCCAACCCTGGAGAACTCGATGGACGACCTGGGCGCAGTGCTGGAGGCCGCGGGTTGCGAGCGCCCGGCGATCCTCGGGATCTCCGAGGGGGGGCCGATGTCGATGCTCTTCGCGGCGACCTATCCAGACCGCGTCTCTTCCCTGATTCTCTACGGGACCTACGCGCGGATGGTGCGGACCGCCGAGTTCGACCTCGGCATTCCGCCTGAGGCCCTGGACCGCTGGGGGGAGATGGTGCGATCGGAGTGGGGCGGCCCAGTCGGAATCGGGATCTGGGCGCCGAGCGAAAAGGGTGACCCCGAGTTCGAGAACTGGTGGGCCCGGTTGCTGCGCCTCGGCACCAGCCCGGCCGGCGCGATCGCGTTGATGGAGCTCTACCGCGAGATGGACGTGCGGGGCGTTCTGGCGAGCATTGACGTGCCCACCCTCGTACTGCACCGCGCCGAAGACAAGATCGTTTCCGCGCGCCAGGGTCGCTACCTGGCCGAACAAATCCCGAAGGCACGCTACGTGGAGCTGCCGGGCCCGGATCATCTCGGCTGGGTGGGAGACCAGGATCTGCTGCTGGACGAGATCGAGGACTTCCTGACCGGCAGTCGTCGTGCCCATGAGCCCGAACGGGCGCTGGCGACGGTGCTCTTCACCGACATCGTCGGCTCCACAGAACGGGCGGCGGAGCTCGGCGACCGGCGTTGGCGCGACCTTCTGGAGCACCATGACGCAATCGTCAGGCGCCAGCTCGGGGCCCACCAGGGGCGTGAGGTGAAGACGATGGGGGACGGATTCCTGGCGACCTTCGACGGCCCGGCGCGGGCGATTCGCTGCGCCACCGCGATCCGAGACGAACTGAAGGCGATCGGACTCGATGTCCGGGTCGGGATCCACACGGGCGAGGTCGAGCTCCTCGACTCCGACGTCAGCGGGATGGCCGTGAACATAGGGGCGCGCATCGGAGCGTTGGCTGAGGCCGAAGAAGTGCTGGTCTCGAGCACCGTGCGCGAGCTGGTCGTCGGCTCCGGCCTCGAGTTCGCCGACCGCGGCACCCACGCGCTGAAGGGCGCCCCCGGCGAGTGGCACCTCTTCGCCGTCGCGTAGCCCAAACCCGCTTCCCGCACCCATTAGGATCGGCCGCCGTGATTTCCACCAACCAGTTCAAGAACGGCTCCCACATCGAAATCGACGGGAGCATCTACAAGATCCTGGAATTCCAGCACGTGAAGCCGGGCAAGGGCGGCGCCTTCGTGCGCACCAAGCTGCGCAAGATCGACGACGGCTCGGTGCAGGACAAGACCTTCCGGGCGGGCGAGAAGTTCCGCCCGGTCCATACCGAGTCGCGCAAGATGCAGTACCTCTACGACTCCGGCGACGCGGCGGTCTTCATGGACACGCGCGACTACGAGCAGATCGAGATCTCGGCCGAGGTGGCCGAGGAGGCGAGGCGCTGGATGCTCCCCAATGCCGAGGTCGACGTCCTCTTCGTCGACGAACGGCCAAGCGACGTGCAGGTGCCGAGCGCGGTCGACATGAAGGTCACCAAAACCGAGCCCGGCGTGAAGGGGGATACGGCGTCCGGCGGTGGCAACAAGCCGGCGACGCTGGAGTCGGGCGTGACTGTGCAGGTGCCTCTCTTCATCGAGGAGGGGGAGACGATCCGGGTCGACACCCGAAGCGGCGAGTACGTCTCCCGCGCCTGATTGCCCGCGCCGCCGGGCCGATGCGCGAATAATGTGATGCCGTGCGCAGATCCGAACAACGACGCGACGCCGTCTTCGCCTGCTACCAGCGTGACGTCACCGGACGCCCCCTTCCGGAGCTGCTGGCGGAGGCGAGGCCCTTCACCCGCGAGCTCGCCGAGGGCGTCGAGGCGCGCCGCGAGGAGCTCGACGCGATCATCGCGCGCCACGCCAAGGGCTGGGAGTTGGAGCGGATCGCGCCCCTGGAGCGCAACGTGATGCGGGTCGCCCTCTACGAGATCGAGCACAGCCCGGACGTGCCGCACGAGGTCGCGATCGACGAGGCGGTTGGAGTCGCCAAGGAGTACTGCGGTGCGGACGCGCCCGCCTTCGTCAACGGGATTCTCGGCGCTGCGCTGAGGGAGCGGGAGGGTGTTCGGTGAGTCGCTTGCGCGAGATCAGCGCCCGTCTCGAGACGATAGCCGCCGAATTGGAGCGCGAGGGGCTCGAGGACGAGACCGCGGCGGAGCTGGCCCGGGAGGCGGCGGAGCTCTCGAGCGAGGCGGTGGAGGAGGCCAACCGCCGAATCCGCGAGTCCGAGAGCGCTGAGTGAGCGCCGCGTATCCGGACGACCTCCGGCAGCTCGTCGACACCGAGCTGGAGTCGCTCGGCTTCTCGCAGGAGTCCGCCACGGCCGGGCTCGAGGAGGCGATGCGCTACTCGCTGCTGGCGGGGGGAAAGCGGGTTCGCCCCGTGCTCGTCCTCGCCACGGCCCGCGCCCTCGGTGCCGACCCGGCCGGATTCCTCAAGGTCGCCTGCGCGATCGAGCTGATCCACACCTACTCCCTGATCCACGACGACCTGCCGGCGATGGACGACGACGACCTGCGGCGCGGCCAGCCGACCTCGCACGTCAAGTTCGGCGAGGACGTCGCGATCCTCGCCGGCGACGGCCTCTTCGCCGAGGCGATCCGAATCTTCTGCGAACAGCCGGGCGAGCCGGCCCGGGTCCTCGCCGCCCTGCGCGAGCTGGCGGCCGCGACCGGGGTTGGGGGGATGGTCGGCGGGCAGTACCTCGACATCCTCGGCGAGGCTAGGGACGCCGAGGCGCTTCGCGGACTGCACGCGCTGAAGACAGGGCGGCTGATCGAAGCCGGGGTGGGGGTGGTGCTGGTCCTCGAGGGACTCGGCGAACCTGAGACAATGCCCTATCGCCGGTTCGCCGGCGAGCTCGGCGTCCTCTTCCAGATCGTCGACGACATACTCGATGTGACCGGGAGCGCTGAGCAGCTCGGAAAGCCCAGCGGAAGCGACGAGCGACATGGAAAACTCACCTACGTCAGTCTCTTCGGCCTCGAGCGCGCGCGAGAGCTCGCGGCCGAGTCCCGCGCGAAGGCGATCGAGGCGCTGGACGAGGCGAAGGGCGAAACTCGCCACCTGAGGCAGATCGCCGACTACATCTTCACAAGGAACGAATGAGCGAAAGCGAGCAGAGCACGGGCAACGGGGCCGGCCCGGATCGATCTTTGCTGGAGAGCATCGAGGGGCCCGCCGACCTACACGGGCTCGACGACGAGCAGCTGCAGCGGCTCGCGCAGGAGATGCGCGAGTACGTGATCGAGACAATCGGCGAGATCGGCGGCCACTTCGGCGCCAACCTCGGGACCTGCGAGCTGGCGGTCGCCCTGCACAGCTTGCTCGACTCGCCGCGCGACAAGGTGCTCTGGGACGTCGGCCACCAGGCCTACCCCCACAAGATCCTCACCGGACGCCGCGAGGGGCTGCGCACGATCCGCCAGTACGGGGGGCTCGCGCCCTTCTGCTCGATCTTCGAGTCCGAGCACGACATCATGGGCGCCGGCCACGCCTCCACTTCGATCGGCTACGCGGTCGGCCTGAAGGAGGCGATGCGCAAGGGCATCGGCGAGGACGGGAGGGTCGCTGCGGTGATCGGCGACGGAGCCCTGACCGGCGGCGTCGCCTACGAGGCGATGCACGCGGCCGGGGGCCTCCAGACCCCGATCGTGATCGTCCTCAACGACAACGGGATGTCGATCTCGCCCAATGTGGGCGCGCTATCGCGCTACTTCAACCGGGTCCGGCTCAACCCGCGCCTCTACCACGCCCGCGAGGGGGTCGAGGACCGCCTCACCCGGCTGCCGCTCGGTCTTGGCGAGCGGATCGAACGGCTCGGGCCCGAGATCAAGGCGGCGATCAAGGCCTACTGGGCGCCGGGGCTCCTCTTCGAGGAGCTCGACCTCGCCTACATGGGGGTGATCGACGGTCACGATGTCCACGCTCTTCGCCAAGCGCTGGGCGAGGCCTTCGAGGCCGACCGGCCGGTCGTCGTCCACATCCACACCGTCAAGGGCAAGGGCTTTGCCCCCGCCGAGCAGGGCGGGCTCGAGGGGATGGAGAAGTGGCACGCCGCCAAGCCGAAGAGCATCATCAACGGCGAACCGGCGCCGAAGCCGGTCCCGGTCAAGGAGTCGGATTCTCCCGACTCGATCGCCCCCGAGAAACTCGAGCGGCCGCCGGCGGCGGGGTCGCCGCCCCAGTACACGCAGGTCTTCGCCGGGGCGATGGTCGAGGAGGCGCGGCGCGACCCGCGGGTGATCGGGATCACGGCGGCGATGGCCGGTGGCACCGGGCTGCAGAAGCTGGCCGACGAGCTGCCGGAGCGCTACTACGACGTCGGCATCGCCGAGCAGAACGCGGTGCTGCTCGCCGCCGGCTTGGCGATCCAGGGCGCGAAGCCGGTCTGCGCGATCTACTCGACCTTTCTTCAACGCGCCTACGACCAGATCATCCACGACGTCTGCCTGCAGGAGCTCGACGTCACCTTCGCCATGGACCGCGCCGGCTTGGTGGGCGATGACGGCCCGACTCATCACGGCGCCTTCGACATCTCCTACCTGCGCGCCCTGCCCAACATGGTGCTGATGGCGCCGCGCGACGAGGCGATGCTCGTGCACATGCTTCGCACCGCGGTCGACCACGACGGCCCGGCGGCGCTCCGCTATCCGCGCGGCGCCGCGGAGGGCGTGCAGCTCCCGGGCGAGGCCGAGGCGCTCCCGATCGGTAGTGGCGCAGTGTTGACCAGCGGCGAGAGGGTGGCGCTGCTCGGGTACGGCTACGGGGTCGCGGTCGCGCTGGAGGCCGCCGGGCTGCTGGCCGAGCACGGGCTGGCGCCGACGGTCGCCGACGCGCGCTTCGCCAAGCCGCTCGACGCCGAGCTGCTGGAGCGCCTTGCCCTCGGCCACGACCTGGTCGTGACGATCGAGGAGAACGTCCTCGCCGGCGGCTTCGGGTCCGCAGTTCTCGAGCACCTGGAGGACGCCTTCGCGGAGCGCTCGGGGGAGCGCGGGCGCCTGCTGCGGATCGGCCTCCCGGACCGCTACGTCACCCACGGCAAGCCGGCTCTCCTGCGCGAGGAGGTCGGCCTGACCGGGCCCGCAGTCGCCGAGCGGGTGCTCACTGCGCTGCGCTCCGGGGTGCCCGCTCTCAGCTGAGCGCAGACGAGCTTGCACCAAAGCGCTCAATCAGTTAGCCTGCGCGAGCCTCTTTGGTGGCGATGGGATGCGCCGTTATTGAGCGGGGTGTTTCTGGGGTTGCTACAGGGAGAAAGAGGCTCTTGTGGTGGTGTCCGGTGACTGGGGGATGCCGGATATTTCCCGCGGCTCGCGATCAGCGGCCGCGGGCCCACCGCTGTCCTCAGGACAGAACAAAACGCACCGCCTGGTCATGAGGAAAAAGAAAACGCCCCGCCTGGGGGAGGCGAGGCGTTTCAGGGGTACAGGGAGAGAGATCTGGCGCACCGCCGCTAGGCGGAATAGACGCCAGTCACAAGAGAATCACTCCCCGTTTAAGGGGATCTAAAACCTGGATCTGAAAAAAATCGGGCGCTGCTATGCGGGCGGTTCGACGTCCCGCCACCAGGCGATCAGCGAGCGGCCGTCGGGGAGGGTGAAGACGCGCACCGGCTCGAAGCCGAGGCTGCGGGCCGCCTTCTCGACGCGGCTTCGCGTCAGGTGGATCCCCGTCCCGCCGGGACCCCGCTCCCCGGTGGCGAGCAAATTGCTGCGCGATTCCTCCAGCTGACGGCGATAGGAGGTCGCCGAGTCGCCCTCCGGGAACGGCTTCAGGAAGAGGGTGTCGATCGATTGCGAGAGCGCGAGCTGCGCGCCGAGCGCGATCCGCGTGTTGCTGAGGAGGAGGTCGTCGAAGCCGTAGGCGAGGTGAGGGCGGCGGCCACGGCGCTCGGCATAAGCCACCGACCACGTGGCGAGCCGTTCGGCGAAGGGGAGCCAGCGGCGATGCAGATCCGGCATCGGCTCGGTCGGGCTGCCAGCCGGATAGCCGGCGGCGGACACCTCGCCCTGGATCACGCCGCGGCCGTCGAGGAGCGGGGTTGTGCCGAGCAGCGGAGGAGAGGCCGAGACCGGGTCCCCCACACCCGGCACCAGGCCGCTCTTCATGCTCGCGTTGAGCACCGAGACGGTGGCGAGGAGCCCCGCGAGGCCGAGGCGGAGCGTCCGCTCGCGGATGCGCGAGGTGGCTGCTACCACCAGGGCGACGAGGGCCGGGACCCAGGGGAGGGCGAAGGCGGTTCCTTCGTTGCTGCTCGAGGTCAACGCCAGGTAGCCGGCGGCCACCACGATGAGGGTGAGGCCCGCTTTGCTGGTCAGCCATCGCCGCACCGTCTCCTGCGAGAGGCGGATCGACCTCCGGCGCCGCAGCGAAGAGGCGGCCGCAGCGGCCAGGCAGACGGCGAGCGCCAAGCTCAGCGGCAGGTAGAGGTCGTCGATCAGGCCACCGAGCTCGGCGGTCCAGTAGGCGGGTGACAGCGGCGAGCGCTGTTCGCCGAAGGCGCTCGACTCGGCGCCGTACCCGAAGTTGAGCAGGTAGTCCCCGACCGAGTACAGGTTCGGCGCGTACCACAGCGCCGCGAGCGCTCCGCCGCAGCCCACCAGCAACGCGAGGTTGATCGCACGGTTGCGGCGTTCCACGCGCGAGAGCAGCAGCGGAAGGGCGGCGGCGACGCCGAATCCCGGCAGGTAGGCGATCGTCATGCTGCGCGCAAGCACCATCAGCCCCAGCAGTAGCCCGCAGGCGATCGCCCACGAGCGGCGGCTCAGGCCCTCAGACCTGAGCAGAGCCCAGAGGGCCGACGTGAACAGCGCCGCGGCGGGCACGGCGAAATGAAAGAGGCGGGTGAAGTCGGCCACCACGGGCGCCGAGGAGACGCAGAACGCGGCGAGCACCGCCCACCACGGTGTGGTGAGCTGGCGCCCGACCGCGTAGGTGGAGAGGACGAGGACGGTGAAGAAGATCGGTCCCACCAGGAGGCTGGAATCGACCCCGGTGCCGAAGATGACGTTGGTGAAGACGGCGCTCAGGGGGACCAGTGGCGCCTGCACGCCCTGGTCGAGCACCGTCGAAGCGAGCGATCCGGGGCCGCCGGATTCGAGGGCGTCGACGTTGTCGAGCGCTATCGAGATGTAGCCGGACTCGTCCCACTCGGTGAGGAAGCCGAAGCGAAAGCGGTCCAGCCAGACGATGTGCAGGGTGACGAGGGTGGCCAGACCGCAGAGCAGGGCGATCGAAGGCCCCTCGCCGGCGAGCTTCCTGCGGAGCTGCTCCTGGATTTCCAACCGCGCCAGCATAGGGATCGCGTCCCCCTCGCAAGGGAATCTCCGGCCCACATGGGTTTCCAGGAAGTCGTGCAGCCTGGGGCGAACGACCTCCTCGGAGCCTATGAGGCAGATTCCGCAACGAGCAGGGGCGACCTACCACGGCGGGAGTAAGGCCCGCCACAAGCGGCGGGCCTTCCCCTTTCTACTTACCCTTGCAGCCGGGAACTGGATCGTTGGAGCCAGCCCCAGTGCCATGCTTGGGCGCATGACACTTGGCACCACCGTCGTTCGGGCCCTTCTTGCTGTTGCCGGGACCGAAGTCCGGGTCCGCGACGGCCGACGACGCTGGAATTGTCAAAGCGCCGACGGTCAGCGCCAATGCCAACATCTTCCTACGCATTAGAACCTCCTTTAGCGCACTCGGGCGCCTAATGGGGCTCCTCGATGCACTTCTCAGCGAACCACCCCTCCTCGCTGAAATCTTCACCTTGAACGTGGCACAGCGTCCTTTGTCAGGCCCCGCATGTCAATCGCCGCAGCGGGTGGGGACGATGCGGGAGCGGGGCCTTGGCGCAAGCCGGGCACCGAGCCGGTCGGCTAGAGGCGGGTCCCGAGAGGTCCCGAAGCGCGGTAGCTCGACGGCGAACGAGAGCACCTTTCCACGCATGAGCCTGCCGTCCGTGATGGCCCCCTTGGCCTGCAAGCCGTTACGCCGGTTCGATTCCGGTAGGCGCCTCTGATCCTGAACGGTTTGCGGCGCCCCGAGGATGTCGCCGGGCGACGCTCCACCTGGCAACCGACTGGCGAACGGCGGCTCTCAGAGCGACCACGTGGCTGCTCTCGTTCTAGGGCCGACACCCCACATTCGGCTTGCTAGAGCCGTCCAACAGAAAACGCCCCGCCCGGGGAGGGCGAGGCGTTTCTGGGGTTACTACAGGGAGGAGAGATATGTATCTCTATATATGTGGATCACTGGGAGGTAGGTGGGCCCTTATGCACCGCGGGTGCTCATCGATGGGAGTCGGTGAGCGCCATATGGGCGGCGCCAGACCCAACCGGAAAGTTCGTCGAAGGCTCTAATCGGTCCTCTCTGTGAATCCTTGAATTCAGAATACGAACATACGTGCGATTTGTGTGTGAGCGGGATCACAGAGGGTGCGTTTACCCTCCCGACACCCGATCCTGAACCAGGATTATACCTAATTCTGACGACCCCACAACCTGGACGTACGGGCAGTTTCGTGCGCAGGGCGGCGGGGCAGGCAACTCCGGGTACCGTTTCCAGCCGTGAAGAAGGCCCGGATCGATGCCGTCCTGGCGGAGCGGGGGGTGTTCCCGTCGCGCTCGGCTGCCGCCGGCGCCGTGCGAGCTGGGGAAGTCCGAGTCGGCGAGGACGGAGCGGTCGCCCTTCGTCCCAGCCAGCTGGTCGAGCCCGACGCCGAGCTGATCGTCGAGGGGGGTCCGCGCTTCGTGTCCCGCGGCGGGATCAAGCTCGACAACGCTCTCGAAAGCCTCGGGATCGATGTCGCCGGTCTCGACTGCCTCGACGTCGGCGCCTCGACCGGCGGCTTCACAGACTGTCTGCTGCAACGCGGGGCGAGCCGCGTTGCCGCGGTCGACGTCGCTTACGGGCAGCTCGATCGTCGCATTCGCGAAGACCCTCGCGTGACCGTCCTGGAGCGGCTCAACGCCCGCTCGCTTTCCCCTGCCGACCTTCCCTTCGCGCCCGTCCTGGCCACGATCGACGTCTCGTTCATCTCGCTCACCAAGGTCCTTCCCGCCGTCGCGGGCTGCCTCGCGCCCCGAGGGGAGATCCTGGCGATGGTCAAGCCCCAGTTCGAGCTGGGGCCGGAGCGAGTCCCCAAGGGAGTGGTTCGCTCGGCCGCCGACCGGCGGGAGGCGATTCTGGGCGTGGCCCTTGCCGCGCGCGATCTCGGCCTCCCGATCCGCGGCTTCGCGACGTCGGGCCTCGCCGGCCCGAAGGGGAATCGCGAGACCTTCGTCTGGTGCGGAGGAGAGGGCACCGAGGTCGCCGACCTGGAGGCCGCGATCGGGACGGTGGATCCGTGAGCGGGCGAACCGTGGCGCTGATCACCCACCTGCACCCGCCGGAGACGAGCGAGGCGGTGGAGGCGGCCGTTGCTGCCGCAGCCGAGGCCGGCTGGAGGGTGGTCGCGATGGCCGAAGAGATCGCCAAGCACGGCGACGCGGCGGCGGGCATCGAGACAGTCGACCCGCTGCCTCGCCAGGTCGACCTTTGCATCGTGCTGGGAGGCGACGGGTCGATCCTCTATGCGCTGCGGCACTTCGCCCGCAGCGGCGTTCCCGTCTTCGGGGTCAACTTCGGCACGGTCGGGTTCCTGGCCGCGGTCGAGCGCCGCGAGGCCGGCGAGGGAATTCGCCGAGCCATTGCCGGTGAGGTGCAGACGATCGAGTTGCCCGGGCTGGAGGTGGAGGTGAACGGCGAGGCTCGGATCGGCCTCAACGACATCGGCTTCGTGCGGCGCCCGCACGACAGGGTCGCCGAGCTGAGCTACCGGATCGCGGGGGAGGAGGTTGGGCACGTTCGCTGCGATGGCCTCGTCGCCGCCACGCCCGCCGGCTCGACGGGCTATAACCTCGCCAACCAGGGACCGATCCTGGCCTGGGGCGTGGAGGGGTACGTGGTCAGCTACATCTCGCCGCATTCGCTCACAGCCCGTGCGCTCGTGGTCGCCCCGGACGACGTCCTTCACGTCGGCAACGCGGCGGGTCGGGAGCCGGTCGATGTCGCGGTCGACGGGGAACACGCCGGCGCGCTCGCGCCCGGGAGCGAGCTCGAGGTCCGCTTCGTCGAGCGCATCGGGCGGCTCGCCCAGCTCCCAGGCTCGAGCTTCTACCAGCGCATTCGCGAGAAGTTCGGCCACCTCGCCGTGTAGCTGCGGCAGGCGGCGGAGATCGCGAGCGATCGGTCCGCCCGCGCTGCTACTAAGAGGCGGTGCTGCGCGAGCTGCGAATCGAGAACCTGTTGCTGATCGAGCGGGCCGAGCTGAGGCTGGGTAAGGGCCTGAACGCGATCACCGGCGAGACCGGCGCCGGCAAGACGATCCTGGCCCACTCGCTCGACCTGCTGATGGGAGGCAAGGCGCGCCCGCAGATCGTCCGGCCGGGTGCCGATGAGGCCTGGGTCGAGGGATGCTTCGACCTGCCCGCTGGACTGCTCGAGGAGCCGGAGATGGCGGAGATCGCCGCGCGGTTGCCGGAGGGCGCCGTGGAGATCGTGCTCGGGCGGCGGGTCTCGGCGACCGGGCGGACTGCCGCCTTCCTGGCGGGGCGCGCCGCATCGGCGTCCGACCTGAAGCTGCTGGGCGGGCGGCTGCTCGCCTTCTACGGGCAGCACGAGCACCGCAGGCTCACGATCGCCTCGGCGCAGATGGAGGTGCTGGACGGCTATGCGGGGGCCGAGCACCTGGAGCTGCGGCGGCGCTACCGGGAGGCGCACCGGGAGTGCCTGCGGCTCGAGTCTGAGCTGGCCGAGTTGCGCGATCGGGTCGGCTCGCGCCAGCGCGACCTTGACCTGCTGCGCTTCGAGCTGTCGGAGATCGAGGGCGTGGCGCCCGATCCGGCCGAGGCGGCGTCGCTTGCGACGGAGCGGGAGCGGCTGCGCCATGCCCAGGGGCTGCGCGAGGCGACGATCGCCGCGCACGCCGAGGTCGCCGGGGCCGAGGTGGACGGCGGCGGCGCGGCGGCCGCCCTCGCCCAGGCCGAGTCGGCGCTGGGGGAGGTGGCGGGGGTCGACTCGGACCTTGACGCGATCACCGCCCGGCTCGCCGCGCTCGCAGTGGAGGTGGGGGACGTGGCGAGTGAGCTGCGCACGTATCTCGAGGGGATCGAGGCCGAGCCGGGTCGGCTCGCGGCGGTCGAGGAGCGGCTCGAAGCGATCGACCGGCTGGTGCGCAAGCACGGCGGCAGCATTGAGGGGGTGCTCGAGCACGCGGAGCGCTGCCGGGCCGAGATCGACAGTCTGGATAACGCCGGGGAGCGCACCGCTGAGGTCGAGGCCGCGCTGGCGGAGGCCGAGGCGAACCGCAAGAAGCTCGGCCGGCGCCTCGGCAAGGGCCGTGCCGCGGCCGCGGAGTCGCTGCGCGAAAGGGTCGCCGAGGAGCTCGAGCGCCTGGCGATGCCGGGCGCAAGCCTCGAGGTCGCCCTGGAGCCCCATCCGGACGGCTTCGGCGCCAACGGGGCCGAGTCCGTCGAGCTGCGCATCTCGCCGAACCCGGGGATCGAGCCGGCTCCGCTGCGCGACGCCGCCTCAGGTGGGGAGCTCTCGCGGATCATGCTCGCCCTGACCGGGCTCGCCGGGGCCGCCGGCGCGGGTACGTTGGTTTTCGACGAGATCGATGCCGGAATCGGGGGGACGACGGCGCGAAGCGTGGGGGAGCGCCTCCGGGCGCTCGGTGCCGGGCGCCAGGTCCTCTGCATCACCCACCTGCCCCAGGTCGCTTCGCTCGCCGCGACCCACTTTCGGCTGAGGAAGGACCTGGCCGGCGAGCCGGCCACTGCCACCGTCGAGCGCCTCGACGGTGAGGGCGTGGTCGAGGAGATCCGCCGCATGCTGGGCGGCGAGGAGGCCGGCGGCGCCGCCGAGCGCCACGCCCGCGAGCTGCTCGCCGCCGCCTGACGCTCGCAGACGTACGTGCCGGCAGTTAGCGGCCACTATGGGTACCTAAGGTCCGGCACGGCAACCTCTGACCCGGGTGCGCCGAGCGGTTAGTCTGCGACGGTGGCCACCGCCAGTCGCCGCCGCTTCCCAACGCTGTTGCCGCGCCGCAACGGCGTTGTTCCCGCCGCGGAGGTGCGCGGAGCGGCGAGGCTCGGGCGACGTACGAAGGAT
>DASUUD010000269.1:0-22485 GCA_036374255.1 Solirubrobacterales bacterium
GCTGGAGGAACGCGGCGCTCGCACCGCGCTGATCGCCACCCGCGGCTTCGGCGACCTGCTGGAGATCGGCCGCCAGGACCGCCCGGAGCTGTACCGGCTCTGCGCGCCGAAGCCGACGCCGCTGGTCGATCGGGAGCTGCGCTTCGAGGCGAGCGAGCGGGTCGGCCCGGACGGCGTGGTCGAGCCGCTTGTTCCCGGCGAGCCCGAGCGGCTCGCCGAGCTGGTCCGCGAAAGCGGCGCCGAGTCGGTCGCGGTCTGCCTGCTCTTCTCCTACATCGACCCCTCGCACGAGCGTGAGATCGCGGCCTTCCTGCGGCGCGAGCTGCCGGAGATCCACGTCTCTGCCTCTCAGGAGGTGCTGCCCCGCTTCCGCGAGTACGAGCGCTGCTCGACGACCACGATCGACGCTTACCTCTCGCCGCTTCTCGGCCGCTACCTGAGGCGGCTCGGCGAGGGCGCCGCCGAGGCAGGGCTTCCCCAACCCGCGGTCATGCAGTCATCCGGGGGAGTCGCCACCGCGGAGGAGGCGGCGCGGGCCGGATCGTGGAGCGTCCTCTCCGGCCCGGCCGGCGGCGCGGTCGGAGCGAGCCTGCTGGCCGGCGTCTCCGGCGACGGCAACGCGGTGGGGCTCGACATGGGCGGCACCTCCTGCGACGTCTGCGTGGTCGAGGACGGCGCCGTGAGGCGCACGGACTCGCGCCGGATCGGTGGCCGGGTGATCCAGCTTCCGATGGTCGACGTCCACACCGTGGGCGCCGGCGGGGGCTCGATCGGTTGGCGCGACCCCGGGGGCGCGCTGCGGGTCGGCCCGCGCTCCGCAGGCGCCGACCCCGGGCCGGCCTGCTATGGGCGAGGCGGCACCGAGCCGACGGTCACCGACGCCAACCTGCTTCTCGGCAACCTCGCCCCGGACTCCACGCTAGCCGGCGGCGTCGCCCTCGATGCCGGTGCCGCCCGCAGCGCGATCGGGCCCCTCGCCCGCTCGCTCGAGCTGAGCGAGCTCGAGACGGCAGAGGGGATCGTGCGGGTCGCCAACCAGGAGATGGTGCGGGCATTGCGGGTGGTGACGGTGGAACGCGGTGTCGACCCGCGCAACTTCGCGCTGTTGCCCTTCGGCGGCGCCGGGCCCATGCACGCCGCGGCGATCGCCGCCGAGCTGGGGATGAGCCGGATCCTCTGTCCCCGAGCCGGGGGCGTGCTCTCTGCCCTCGGGCTCTGTGCCACCGACCGCCGTCGGGACACGGCCCACACGGTGATGCTGAGCGGCGCCGAGCTGAGGGCGGAGCGGATCGCCGCGGAGGTGGAGGAGCTCTTGACCAGGCTCGGCGGCGACCTGGCGGGGGCCGAGCCCGAGGTGATCTACGAGATGCGCTACGCGGGCCAGGCCTTCGAGCTGCCGGTCGCCGGCCCGGTGCGCCCCGACCCAACCGAGCTGAGCGAGCGGTTCGAGCGGGCTCACGAGGCTCGCTACGGCCACCGCGACCCCGACGGCGAGGTCGTGCTCGTCCACATCCGCCTGGCGATGGTCGTCCCGGGCCCCCGTCCGCGACCGGTGGCCGCGGCGGAGGGGGAGCCGGCGAGGCTGAGCCGCGAGGTGCGATTCAACGGCGAGTGGCTCGAGACGCCGGTGCTGCGGGGCGAGCCCGCCGCAGGGGTCAGCGCCCAGGGCCCGGTCGTCTTCGAGCTGCCCGAGGCGACTCTCGTCGTACCGCCGAGGTGGCGTGCCGAGGTCGACGAGGCCGGGACGATCTGCGCGGAGGCGGAGGGATGAGCGGCCTCGATCCGGTCACCCTGCAGGTGATGATCGGTGGCCTGCGCGCCGCCTGCGACGAGATGGGAGCGACGTTGATCCGCTCCGCCTACTCGGCCAACATCAAGGAGCGCAACGACTGCTCGACCGCCCTTTTCGACGCCCAGGGGGAACTCGTGATGCAGGCCGAGCACATCCCCGTCCACCTCGGCTCGATGCCCGATGCCGTCGCCGCCGTCCTCGAGCTGGAGCAGCGTCCCGGCGAGTCCTGGATCCTCAACGATCCCTACCGCGGCGGTACGCACCTACCCGACATCACCCTGGTCTCCCCGGTGTTCATCGGGGGGGAGCTGAGCGGCTTCGTCGCCTGTCGGGCCCACCACGCCGACGTCGGGGGCGCCACCGCCGGCGGAATGCCCGCCTCATCGACCAGGCTGGAGGAGGAGGGCGTCGTCATCCCCCCCACCCCAGCCGGCATGAACGAGCTGCGCGAGATCGCCGCCCTGATGCGATTCCCCCAGCAGCGGCTCGCCGACCTGCGCGCGCAGCGGGCCGCCAACCGGGTCGGGGTCGAACGGCTGTCGGCGCTCGCCGAGCGCCACGGGCTCGACATCCTGCGCGCCGCGATGGCGGAGATCCTCGACTACGCCGAGCGCCGCACCCGGGTCGCCCTGGCGGCGCTCGAGGACGGCTCGCACTCCGCCGAGGACGTGCTCGAGGACGACGCCGGGGGCAGCGACCGCGACCTGATCCTGAGAGTGGAGGCGACGATCGCCGGCGACAGCCTGAGCCTCGACTTCACCGGCACGGATCCCCAGGTGGAGGGCAACCTGAACTGCCCGCTCTCGGTGACGAAATCCGCGGCTTTCTTCGCGGTCCGGGTGCTCATCGACCCGGACGCTCCCCCGTCGGCCGGCGCCTACCGGTCGATCGAGGTGATCGCCCCCGAGGGCTCGCTGCTCAACGCCCGCCATCCGGCAGGCGTGGCCGCTGGAAACGTCGAGACCTCGAGCCGGGTCGCCGACCTGGTGATCGAGGCTCTCGGAGGTGCCATGCCGGTCCCCGCCCAGGGGCAGGGGACGATGAACAACCTGACGCTCGCCGGCGACGAGTTCACCTACTACGAGACGATCGGCGGGGGCCAGGGCGCCTGCCCCGACGCCGACGGGCCGAGCGCGATCCACGTCGCGATGTCCAACACGCTCAACACCCCCGTGGAGGCGCTGGAGACGGAGTTCCCGCTGCGGGTCCGCGAGCTCTCGCTGCGCCGCGGCAGTGGCGGCGCCGGCCGCAGGCGCGGCGGGGACGGCATCGTGCGCGAGATAGAGGCGCTGGCCCCGATGCGCTACACGCTGATCACCGAGCGCCGCCGCCACCCGCCCCGCGGGCGGGCGGGCGGCAAGGACGGCGCCGTCGGCCGAAACCTGCTCAACGGCACGCTCCTCCCCAGCAAGGCGGAGGGGGAGATGACGCCCGGCGACTCGCTGCGGATCGAGACTCCGGGAGGCGGCGGCCACGCTTAACGTGAGCGATATTTGGCGATTTCGCCAGCCTCGTCTAAAATGCGCATCCTTGGGCGGGATCCTCTGCCCGGATGGGGGCTGAGGCGCCACCTTCCCCAGTCTTTGTTTCACCGACCTTCTTAGGTACTGCTTTCAAATGCCGATCGCGCTAAAGGAATGGGCCGTAACTGTCCGTGCGCTCGCCGAGGGCGAGCAGCTCCTCACCCTCCGCAAGGGCGGAATCCGTGAGGAGAACAAGCATTTCGAGCTCGAGCACGAGCAGTTCTTCCTCTACCCCACCTTCGACCACCAGCGCAACAACCTCGTTCGCGAGTCGCATCACCCCGAGCTGCGGCGCGCCCTCGAGGAGGGTGTCTGGCCGGACGAGGACCCACCGCCGCGGGCGTTGCTCCAGGACGGCGGCATCCCCCAGCCCGACCGGGTCCGGCTCCGCTGCTGGGCCGAGGTGACCGATCACTTCACGGTCACCAACCCGCGCATCGTCGATGAGCTCTCGCCCTTCTACGTCTGGACTCCGGACTACGCCGAAAAGCGGCTCAACTGGAAGCGCCGCCATCCGCTGCACGTCCTGCTGCTGCGGGTCCACCGGATCCCGAGGCCCGTCACCGTGCGGGTTCGCGACGAGTACCACGGCTGCCATTCTTGGGTCGAGATCGACCGCGAACTCCCCTTCGAGGGGACTCCCGTGATGGCGAACGAGGAGTACGAGCGGGCCCGCCAGGAGATCCAGTCCGTCTGCTCCGCAGGCGAGCCCGTCCTGGTTTAGGGCTGAGTCCGACTAGCCGAGCAGATCAAGGACGCAGGGAGATCGGCGAGGTGAGCGCACTCGACGTGCGTGAGCCGAGCCGGGCGACCGAGGAACTCGCGCTTCGCGCTCGCACCGCTCCCTTCGGTCGCTCGATGCGAAGGCTAGGCTGACTCAGATGCCGTGGGTAGAGACACATTCGCTGAGCTTCACGGCTCGCCACGACAGCGGCGACACGGCCTACGCGGAGGGCACGCTCGACCGGATGGAGGAACTCCGCCTCCGACTCGAGGACCGCTTCGGGGTCGTGCCCGGCGACGTCACGGTGGTCGTCCACACCAACCCCGTCCTGCTGGCGATGGCGCATCCCTTCCTCCCCGCGGCGCGCTGGTCGGCCGCACCCGCCGGCCGGCGCTACCTGGCGGGGTGGGCCATGGCGTCGGAGCTGCACGTGCTCAACGACCTCCACATGGAGCGGCGGGCCGCCGGCGAGGATTCGCGCGAGGCCCTACGCGGTATCGCTGAGCGCCTCTACGCGCAGCTCGTGATCGCCGCCAACAACCCCGACCTGCCCCCCTCCTGGACCCCACGCCGCTTCGCCCGCTACCTCGGCTGGGCCTGGCTGGTCGAGGGGGCGGCGCAGTACTTCGCGCGCCAGGTCGGCCTCTACCGGGCGGCGGTGATCCGCCGCCTGCGCGAGAGCGCCCGCACCTCCTTCCCGC
This sequence comes from Solirubrobacterales bacterium, assembly GCA_036374255.1. Taxonomy (GTDB): domain Bacteria; phylum Actinomycetota; class Thermoleophilia; order Solirubrobacterales; family 70-9; genus VRUE01. The sequence continues at coordinate 4,741 of DASUUD010000269.1, forward strand.
CCGGCCGCCGAGACGCGGTGATCCTCGGCGGCACCGTCTTCGACCTGCTCGAGGCTGAGCGCGGCCCGAATGCCTGCGAGCGTCTCGCCCTGGAGCTGCGCCCCGGCGGTGCCCGCCCCACTCTCGAGGCGGCGTTCGAAGCTCGCTTCGACGAAATCGAGGAAGCTTGGCGCGCTTACCTGCGGGCGGTCGCCAAACCGACGGTCGGCTAATTCGCGCCCGGCGTGCCCTCCAGGATCTCCCGAGCCTGCTCGAGCAGCTCCTCGGCGACGAGGACGATGCGAGGTCCCGCCGGGAGGAAGTCGGGGACGTCGAAGCCCGGGGCGCGCTTCAGCATGCTGGGAATCCCGTGCTCGGAGAGCAGGCCCTGGATCATCTCCGCCTCCGCCTCGTTGGTCGCGTAAGCGACCTTGAGCCAGCGCCCGCCTCTACTCGATGACGAGCTCGGCATCGGCGATCTCCCCGTCGCGAATCCAGAAGCCCCTGGCGACAGGGTCGTCCGGGTCGGCGAGCGAGACGATCAGGTAGACGGCGTCGGGCCAGGCGGCCAGGTTCACGTCGGTCTGCGACGGATACGCGGGGCTCTTGGTGTGCGAGTGGTAGATGGAGGCCAGCTCCTCCCCGGCCTCCTCGATCTCGCGCATCAGCCGAAACTGCTCCTGCGCGTCGATCGAATAGCGAAACGGGCTCGCCTCCGCGTTCGCCGCGCGGTACACGGTCCGCGCCTCCCCGTCAACGCCGCCGACCATCCCACAGCACTCGTTGGGCAGGTCCTCGCGAGCGTGCGCGACGATCTTGTCGATCAGGCTCTGGGCGATCCGCATCCGCTGCCTGGCAGTCGCTCGCCCGGCTACCACCAGACGGTCGCGTCGAGGTTCTCGATCTCGTCGATCGGTTTGGTGTAGACGCCGGAGGAGAGGTACTTCCAGCCGTCGTCGGGGATCAGGAAGACGACGTTACCGCCGTCGAGCTCTTCGCCGATGCGCACCGCGATGCGGGCGATCGCGCCGGAGGAGACGCCAGCGAAGACGCCCTCCTCGTCGAGCAGCTTGCGTGTCCAGACGATCGCGTCGCGGTTGGAGACCATGATCTTGCGGTCGAACATGGAGATGTCGATGATCGGCGGGATGAAGCCGTCCTCGAGCGAGCGAAGGCCGTGCACCTCCTCTCCCTGCATCGGCTCGGCGGCGACGATCAGAGTGTTCGGGTCGTGCTCCTTGAGACGGCGGCCGTTGCCCATCAGCGTGCCGCCCGTGCCCAGGCCGCCGACGAACGCCGCCACCTCGTCTAGCTCTTCGAGGATCTCGACCGCGGTCCCCTCGTAGTGGGCGCGCGGATTGGCCTCGTTGCCGTACTGGTAGGGCATGTAGTACTCGGAGTCCTCGGCCATCTCCAGGGCCACCGCGACCGCCCCGTTTGAGCCCTTCGCCCCCTCGGTGTAGACGATCTCCGCCCCGTACATCTCCAGCAGCTGCGTGCGCTCTTTGGTCACGTTGTCGGGCATCACGACCTTCAGCGGGTAGCCCTTGCGGCGGCAGATCATCGCCAGCGAGATGCCGGTGTTGCCTGAGGTCGGCTCGAGGATCGTCTTGCCGGGCTCGATCGCCCCCTCGGCCTCGGCCGACTCGAGCATGGCTTTCGCGATGCGATCCTTGACCGAGCCGGTCGGGTTGCGGCCCTCGAGTTTGGCGAAGAGGCGCACCCCGTCCTTCGGGGAGAGTCGCGGCAGCTCCACCAGGGGCGTGTTGCCGATCGACTCGATGATGTTGCCGAAGCGGCCCCCGCAGGGTCGGTTTAGTAGCTGGTCACCAGGCATCGCGGACTCCCGTTACTTCAAAAAGTATAGCCGTGGGCCCCCAATCCGAAACCCGCTTGCGCCCGCCGATGGGGGCGGATATGTTCGCCCTGCCCTGCAAACCCCGGGAACGGAGGACGACCATATGGGCAACTCTCGAGTAACCGTACTCCTCGTGGCGCTGGCGGTCAGCGCCGTCGCGCTCTTCGCCGCCGGCTGCGGCGACGACGACGACGAGGGCGGCGGAGGCGGCGCCAAACTCACGGTCGGCTCCGACGTCCCCTACCCGCCGTTCGAGGAATTCGGCGAAAGCAAAACGGAATTCACCGGCTTCGACGTCGAACTGGTGGAAGCGGTCGCCGAAAAGCTGGATCGCGAACCAGAATTCATCGACACCTCGTTCGACACGATCTTCCGCGACCTGGCCCAGGGCAAATTCGAAATGGTCGCCTCCGCCACGACGATCACCGACGAACGCGAGAAAACGGTCGACTTCAGCGATCCCTACTACCTCGCCGAGCAGTCGATCCTCGCCAAAGAGGGCAGCGACGTCAAATCCGTAGCCGACCTCGACGGCGTCACCGTGGGCGTGCAGCAGGGAACCACGGGACAGGAATTCGTCGAGGAAGAAACGAATGCCGCGGAAGTGCGCCCCTACCCGGAGGGTCCCGACCTGGTCACGCCGCTGAAAGGCGGGACGATCGACGCCGCGGTCCTCGACATCCCGGTGGCCGAAAACCTCGCAGCGGCCCAGGCCGGCATCGAAGTCGCGGCTGAGATCAAAACGGGGGAAGAGTACGGACTCGTGGTGCAACAGGGCGAGGAAGACCTGCTGAACGAAGTCAACGAAGCGCTGCAGGAACTCAAGGACGACGGGACCCTCGGCGAGCTCTACGAAAAATGGCTGGAAGTCGAAGTGCCTGAGGAGCTCCTTACGGCGACGCACGAACCGAGTTGAGAGCCGGTCGTAAGAATCGGCAAAGAGCAGAGCAAAGGGGCGCCATAAGGCGCCCCTTTTGCTTGTCTCCGTAGGACCCGAGACCCAGACCCAGGAGGACCAGATGGACGTGATCGTTGAACAGTACTTCGACTTCTCGCTCATGGCGGAACACTTCGATGACGTCCTCGCCGGGTTCTGGATCACCGTCAAGCTCTCGATCGTCGGCGGAGTCCTGGCACTTGTCTGGGGGCTGATCCTGTCGCTGCTGCGACAGCTGCCGGGGAGACCGTTAGCGCCGGTCCGCTTCCTGACCATCGCCTACATCGACGTATTCCGCGGCATCCCGCTGCTGATGATCATCGTGCTGATCTCCGGCAGCCTGCCGGTCCTGCCACTGCCGGAGGCGATCGCGATCCCGCGCTGGTTCGGCCAGCCGGATCCTTTCTGGTACGGGGTGATGGCGCTGACCATCACCTACGGCGCCTACATGGCCGAGGTCTACCGGTCGGGGATCGAGGGGGTGCCGGCGGGGCAGATGGAAGCGGCCCGTTCGCTGGGAATGAGCCACGGCCAGGCGATGCGCAACGTGATCGTGCCCCAGGCGGTGCGCAGGGTGTTCGCGCCGCTGCTCAATGACTTCATCGCCCTGATGAAGGACACCACGCTGGTCAGCTTCATCGCCCTCAACGAGGTTGTCCTGGTGGGCCGCGACATCCAATCGGAAACCTTCAACAGCTCGGCGGTGACCCTGGGAGCGATCATGTTCCTCGTTGTCACGCTGCCGCTGGCCCGCCTGGTCGATCGCCTGATCGCCCGGGAGCAGGGACGGTTCACTCGGGGTGCCCCCAGGGTCGAGGCGCTGTAGGCGCTGTAATTAGACGATGGCCATCTCCCGCAGAGAGCTGCAGCGCATGCAGGGCTCCGATTACTCCGGGCCGCTACTGCGCCTGGAGGGGGTCCACAAACGCTTCGGCGCGCTCGAGGTCCTGCGGGGGATCGACCTCGATGTCGCAAGGGGCGAAGTGATCTGCGTGATCGGGGCGAGCGGCTCGGGCAAGAGCACGCTGCTGCGCTGCATCAACCTGCTCGAGCCTCCGGACGAGGGCGACATCTACCTCGACGGTCGCTCGATCTGCAAGGGTGCGGATGCCCCGTCGGGCGAGGCCGGCTGGGAACTGGACTTCGTCCGCCAGCGCGTCGGGCTCGTCTTCCAGCAGTTCAACCTCTTTCCCCACCGCACCGCGCTGGAGAACGTGACGATGGCGCCCGAGAAGGTCCTGGGCCGGAAGCGCGACGTCGCACGCTCGAAGGCGATACAGCTCCTGGAGAGGGTCGGCCTCGGCGACAAGCTCGACGAGTACCCCGAACGGCTATCGGGGGGCCAGCAGCAGCGCGTCGCGATCGCCCGGGCGCTGGCGATGGATCCCCACGTGATGCTCTTCGACGAGGTCACCAGCGCGCTCGACCCGGAGCTGGTCAAGGAGGTCCTCGACGTGGTCCGGGAGCTCGCCGAGGAAGGGATGACGATGATCGTCGTCACCCACGAGATGGGATTCGCCCGCGAGGTCGGCGACAAGATCGTTTTCCTCGACGAAGGCGTGATCCTCGAGCAGGGGCCCCCGGCGACGATCCTGGACAGCCCGCGCGAGGAGCGGACCAGGCGCTTCCTCGGCCTGGTCCTCGAGCACTGAGCGGCGCTCAGCCGCCGGCCATCGCCGGCAGGATCACCACGGTGTCCCCGTCGGCGACCGACGTATCGAGACCGTCCAGAACCCGCACGTCCTCGTCGTTGAGGTAGACGTTGACGTAGCGGTTGAGGTCGCCCTCGGGCCCGAACAGCTGCGCCTCGGTGTCGGGATGCTCGGCCGTCAGCGCCCGCAGCACCTCCCCCACGTCGGAGCCGGCGGCCTCGACCTCGGCCTGCCCGCCAGTCTGCGAGCGCAACACCGGTGGAATCCTCACAGTGGCCATGGGATGGGCGATCCTAGTTGAGACGGCGAAAGCCGAGTAGGTCGGTGGACGCAGGGAGGCCGGCGAAGGGAGCGCACTTATCCGGTGCGTGACCAAGCCGGCCGACCGAGGCCGCCGAGATACGAAGGTCATGCAGCCGTCTCAACCGGCGCAGAAGGCCTCGTAGTCGGGGAACTTGCCGAGCTCCGAGTCCGGGATCTCGGGCGCGTTCTCGCCGCAGATCGGGCAATTGGGGTCGCGGCGGACCTTGAGCTCGGTGAAGCGGGTGCTGAGAGCCTCGAAGAGCAGGAGCCGGCCGACCAGCGGCTCGCCGATCCCGATCACCAGCTTCAGCACCTCGTTCGCCTGCAGCAGGCCCATCGTCCCGGCCATCGCGCCGAGCACGCCGTTGGCGGCGCAGCTCGGCGCCAGCTCGGCCGGGGGCGGGGTGGGATAGAGGCAGCGGTAGCAGGGGCCCTCGTAGGGGACGAAGGTCGAGATCTGCCCGTCGAAGCTGAGAATCGAGGCCGACACGACCGGCTTGCGCAGCCGCACCGAGGCGTCGTTGAGCAGGTAGCGCGTCGGGAAATTGTCGGCGCCGTCGACGATCAGGTCGTAGTCGCTGATGATCTCAATGATGTTGGAGGCGTCCATGCGGCCGGGGTGCTCGACCACGTCGACGTCGGGGTTCAGCCCTTCGATCGTCAGCCGGGCCGATTCGGTCTTCGGCATTCCGATCCGCTCGGTGTTGTGGATCACCTGGCGCTGCAGGTTGGAGGCGTCCACGACGTCGTCATCGACGAGGCCGATCGTGCCGATTCCGGCCGCGGCCAGGTAAAGCGCGGTGGGAGCGCCGAGGCCGCCGGCGCCGACCAGCAGCACCTTGGCGTTCAGCATCTTCAGCTGACCGTCGACCCCGACCTCGGGAAGCAGGGTGTGGCGGGAGTAGCGCTCGCGCTGCTCGGGGGTGAGGCCGCTCGCCGCGACGACCGGCAGGCCCTGCTCCTGCCAGGCGACGATCCCGCCCGCCATCGAGGCGACGTTCTCGTATCCGAGGGCCTGCAGCTGTTCGGCGGCGGTGTAGGAGCGGTTGCCGGTGCGGCAGTAGAGGATCGTGCGGGCGGACTTGTTGGGCGCGGCGGCGGCGATCTCGTCGACGAGCAGGCCGGGCGGGACCAGCTTGCCCCCCTCCAGGTGAGCCTCCTCGTACTCGTGGGGCTCGCGGGTGTCGATCAGGACGATCTCGCCGCCCTCGATCTCCTCGGACGCCTCGAAAGGCTCGATCTCCTCGACTTGTCGCTTCGTCTGGATTGCCATTGGACTAATTACCCGAAATCCGATCCGCTTTCACTTCAAAAAGTGTAGCGCGCGCGAAAAGGGGGCCGGCCGGCCCCCTTTCGACTACCCGGGTCTGCTGGTGCTCACGCGAGGCTGGGGCGCATCTGGCGGAGCCGGCGGACCCGCTCTTCGATCGGCGGGTGGGTCGAGAAGAGCTTCGAGAACCCGCCTCCGGAGAAGGGCTTGACGATGTAGAGCGGCTCGGCCGCCTGGTTGACCTGCATCGGGATCGCCGCGGCCCCCTGCTCGAGGCGCAGCAGCGCGCTGGCCAGCGACTCCGGGTTGCCGCAGATCGCGGCGCCACCGGCGTCGGCCGCGTACTCGCGCTGGCGCGAGATCGAGAGCTGGATGATCGTCGCCGCGATCGGCGCCAGCAGAACCAGCGCCAGCGAGGCGATCAGCCCGAGCGGCGACTCGTCGTCGCCGCCGAACCAGAGCAGCATGTAGCCGAGGTAGGTGATCGCCGCGCCGATCGTCGCCGCCACCGACTGGATCAGGATGTCGCGGTGTTTGACGTGCGCGAGCTCGTGCGCGAGCACGCCGCGCAGCTCGTCCTCGGAAAGGAGTTTGGTGATCCCCTGGGTGACCGCGACCGCCGAATGCTTCGGATCGCGGCCGGTCGCAAAGGCGTTGGGCTGATCCTGGGGGATCATGTAGAGGCGCGGCATCGGCAGGCCAGCGCGCGTCGTCAGTTCGCGCATGACCTGGTAGAGGCGCGGCGCTTCGGACTCGTCGATCGGCTTGGCGCCACTCATTTTCAGCGCCAGCTTGTCGCTGAAGAAGTAGGCCCCCATGTTCATCAGGGCCGCCATGCCGAGGAAGAGCAGCGCGGTCGAGGAGCCTCCGATCAGGAAGCCGATCACGACGAACAGCCCGGAGAGGGTCGCCAGCAGGATCGTCGTGCGCAGGGTCGCGCCGAAGGTGGACTGCCGTGTGGTGGTCATCGTGATTCGCTCCTCATGGGTTGCGTTTGCTCCAAGAAGTATTGCGAGCCGAGGCGATTTGGCCCATAGGTGCCAACCCCTGTTCCCCGGCCGTGCACCGCCCAGGAGAAGCCCAGGGGCGCGACGCGACGCACTTCTTGCCGGTATCTGGCAAGAAGTGCGTTCGCGCAGGGGCCGGGCGGCGGTACGGACGCATCTAGGCTTGCGACTGTGCGCGGTCGCGGTCTCTTCCCCCAGGTCCTGGTTCTGAATGCGGTGCTCGCCGGGCTGATCGCGCTCGCCGCAGCCCTCGCCGGGCTCGAGGTCCCCGCAGCGGTGACAATCGCGCTGATCGCAGTCGCCGTCAGCCTGATCGTCAACCTGGCGGTGCTTCGCCGCCGGTTCACACCGCTGGAGACGGTGATCGAGGAGATGGAGAAAGTCGACCTGAGCAGGCCGGGCCCCGTGCTTCCGGCCTCGATCGACGGGGTCGGGGAGACCGAGGAGGTCGAGCGGATCGAGCTGGCCTTCCTGCGAATGATGCGCCGCCTCGAGGCGGAGCGGCGCCGTGCCGGCAGCGCGGCCCTTCGAGCCCAGGAGGAGGAGCGGGCACGGGTGGCGCGCGACCTCCATGACGAGGTGAACCAATCGCTGACCGGGCTGCTGCTGCGCCTCGAGGCCGTGCGCGAGGAAGCCCCTCCCGAACTGGAGTCGGACCTCGCGGAGACCAGGGCGCTGGCAAACCAGGCAATGCAGGAGCTGCTGGCGTTGGCACGGCAGCTGCGGCCGACCGCGCTCGACGACCTCGGCCTCGCCGCGGCGGTCGCCGGCCAGGTGGAGCAGGTCTCCCGTCCCGACCTCGAGGCGGCGCTGACCACGGAGGGAGAGTTCAGAGACCTCGACGAGGACGTGCAGCTCGTCGTCTACCGGGTCGCCCAGGAGGCGCTCACAAACGCCGCCCGTCACAGCAAAGCCGAGCGAATCGACGTGACGCTGAGCCGCTCGGGCCGCGGTGTCGAGCTCGAGGTCTCCGATGACGGCCGCGGCTTCGCCTTCGAGCAGTCCGAGCGCGGCCTCGGGATCGGCGGCATGCGCGAGCGGGCGCTGCTCGTTGGCGGCGAGCTGACGATCGAGTCGCGGCCCGGTCAGGGCACGACCGTCCGCCTCTCGGTTCCGGGCTGAAGCGGCGGCGCGCGGGCTGAAGCGGGCTTCTGGGCTAGACTCCTGAATCGAAAACACGGTTGTTTACCGGGGGGTGCACATGCGGATTCGGTGCTGGATGGGGGTCGCGCTTCTGACACTGGCGCTCTCGCCGGTCGCGAGCGCCGGCGCCGCCACCAACCTGCATCAGAAGCCCGGTCCGGACGGTTGCGTGACCGAGAACGGGATCCCCGGCGAATGCCAGAACGGCCGCGGGCTCGTCGGGCCGATGGACATCGTCCTCAGTACCGATGGCCAGAACGCCTATGTCGCCTCGGCGGCGTGGAACAGCCTGGCGATCCTCAGCCGCAATCCTGCCGATGGGACCCTCGCTCCGGGAGCCGACTCCGGCGGCTGCTTCCACAGCCTCCCCTCCTTCTATCCGGACTGCACCGAGGCGCGGAAGCTGGGCGGAGCGCGAAGCGTCGCCGTCAGCCCCGACGGCAAGAGCGTCTACGTCGCCGCGCCGGTCGACGACGCCCTGCTGATCTTCGACCGAGACCATGAAACGGGCGCTCTCAGCCTCTCCGAAGCGGCTGACGGATGCTTCAACAGCAACGGCTCCAACGGCTGCGTCGAAGGGCGGGCGCTCGAGGATGCCTCGGGGGTCGTGGTCAGCCCCGACAACAAGAACCTCTACGTAGCGTCCGGCGGCCCTCAGGGCGGGATAGCGGTCTTCGACAGGGATCCCGAAACGGGTGACCTCGCCCAGAAGGCGGGCGCCGAAGGATGCATCCACGACACCGGCCAGCTCGGCTGTACGGATGGCCTCACCCAGCTGCTCGGAGCGGAGGCGGTGGAGATCAGCCCCGACGGTGGAACCCTCTACGCCGTCTCCCCGGCTCGCGATGCGGTGACGCTCTACGCGCGCGACGAAGCCACCGGGGCCCTGACGCCGATCGAAGCACCCGCCGGATGCGTGGAGAAGAGCGGGGCAGACGGCTGTGGCGCCGGAACGGGATTGATCGAGCCCGCGTCGCTGACGATCGGGCCCGATGCCGAGACCGCCTATGTCGCGGCCGAACGGGCCGATGCGATCCTGGTCTTCGACCGCGACCAGCTGAGCGGCGAGCTCGTCCAGAAGCCCGGCACCGCCGGTTGCATCAGCAACACGGGCTTCTCGGACCCGATGCAGGCGGGCACGGCGGGTCAGTGTGCCGACGGAGTCGCGCTGGACGGCATCAGCTCGGTCGCCGTCCTCCCCGACGGGACCGCTCTTTACGCGACCACCCGCGAAAGCTCCGGGATCGCGGTGTTCGAGCGTCATGCGAGCGGGGAGCTGACGCAGCGACCGGGAACGGCCGGGTGCATCACCGAAACGGGCTTCGAGGACAGCGTGCTGCCCTGGACGGCGGGCTTCTGCCAGGACGGCCGCGGCCTGCAGGGAGCGAGCAGCGTGACTGTCGGCTCGGACAGCCTGCACGTCTACACGGCCGCGAGCCAGGGGGGAATCGGCATCTTCGACGTCGTCGAGCCACCTCCGCCCCCGCCGCCACCTCCGCCCCCACCGCCCCCGACCCCGCTCCCGCCGAAGGGACCGGAGTGCGAGCGGGCGAGGAAGGCCGAACGGAGGCTGGCCCGCGCACTGCCCCGGGCCCAGCGCCTGATGCGGCGCCAGATCCGCAGGGCGCGCCGCGCCAGGACCGCCGCTGAGGAGGCGCGCCGAAGAAGAGCCGTGCGGAAGACACGCAAGAGGACCAGGGTGCTGCGCCGGGCCTGGCTCCGCGCCTCTCGGCAGGCGCTGTCGGCCTGCTTCAGGTAGCGGTTCCTGCGCAGGCTGAGGGGGGAGCGGCGGAGGCGGCCGATCCTGGGAGACTGACCGCATGCGGGTGCTGATCGCCGACGACCACGGGATCGTCCGTTCAGGCCTGCGGCTGCTGCTGGAGCGCCAGCCCGACATCGAGGTTGTGGGCGAGGCGGCGGACGGGGCCGAGGCGCGCGACCTGGCGGTCCGCGAGCGACCCGACCTGGCGATCCTCGACGTGAAGATGCCAAAGCTGACCGGCCTGCAGGCGACCCGCGAGATCCGCAGGCAGGCGCCTGAGGTCGCGGTGCTGATCCTCTCGATGCACGACGACGAGCGCTACCTGTTCGAGGCGCTGAAGGCGGGGGCCTCCGGCTACGTGTTGAAGACGCAGGCCGACACCGACCTGTTGGAGGCGGTCCGCGCGGTGGAGCGGGGAGAGCCCTTCCTCACCAGCGAGGCCCAGCGGGCGCTGATCAAGGACGTTCTAGAGCGGGGCTCGGCGGGTGAGGAGGAGCTGACCCCGCGTGAGGAGGAAATCGTCAAGCTGGTCGCTGAGGCGAATACGACCAGGCAGATTGCGGAGATCCTCCACCTCTCCGAGAAGACGGTCGAGAACCATCGCGCCAACGCGATGCGCAAGCTCGGGATGCGGGACAGGGTCGAGCTGGTCCGCTACGCGATCCGCCGCGGGCTGATCGAGCCCTGAGCCGTCCAGCGGACGAGGAGGCCGCCCAGATGCGCCTCCGGATAACCGACCACTTCAGTAGGATTTAGGCGATGTTGTTCTCGACCAAAGCGGAGTACGGAGTGCGCCTGATGGTGGAGCTGGGCCGACAGCGCGGCTCCGAGCCGGTTTCGCTCAGCGCTGTCGCCGAGGCAGAGCGCCTGCCGCTCTCCTACCTCGAGCACCTGGTCGCCCGGTTGCGCAAGGCGGGGTTGGTCACCTCCACCCGCGGCGCCCACGGCGGATACCGCCTCGCTATGCCACCCGAGGAGATCACCCTCGACGTCGTGGTCGAGGCCCTGGAAGGGCAGATCGCCCCGATGGAGTGCTTCCACGAGACCCCAGAGGGGAAGGTGCTCTGCTCGCACGAGAGCGACGGCGACCACGCCTGCGCGACGAAGCTGCTCTGGACCCGAGTTCAGGGCGGCGTCACCAAGGCGCTTGCCGGCACCACCCTGGCGGAGCTGGTCGAGTTCTCCGGCGGCACAGTCGCCGGAGAGAAGGCGACGCCGGTCGGCAGCGCCGCTTAACCCACGAGAAACGGAGACGCATGGCTGAGCTTGAGATACGGAACCTGCACGTGAGCGCCGAAGGCAAGGAGATCCTCCGCGGCTTCGACCTCGACGTCGAGAAGGGAAAGGTCCACGCCCTGATGGGTCCGAACGGGTCGGGCAAGTCCACCCTCGCCAACGCGATCATGGGCCACCCCTCTCTCGAGGTGACCGAGGGGACGATCGTCTTCAAGGGGGAGGATCTGACAGAGGCCGACCCCGACGAGCGCTCGCGCGCCGGCCTCTTCATGGCCTTCCAGTACCCGGTGGCGATCCCGGGCGTCTCGGTCAGCAAGTACCTGCGGATGATCGTCAACGCCCACCGCGAGGCGCGTGGCGAAGACGAGGTGAAGATCAAAGAGTTCGCGAAGCGCGCCCAGGAGGCGATGGACGTCGCGAACATCCCGAAAGAGTTCTCAAGCCGCTACCTCAACGACGGCTTCTCGGGCGGCGAGAAGAAGCGGATGGAGATCCTCCAGCTGGCCATGCTGCGACCGGAGATCGCGATCCTCGACGAGACCGACTCCGGCCTCGACATCGACGCCCTGAGGACCGTCGCCGACGGGGTCAACAGGTTCACCGGCCCCGAGATGGGCGTGCTGATCATCACCCACTACCAGCGCATCCTGCACCTGGTGAAGCCGGACTCCGTCCACGTGATGTTCGAGGGGCGGATCGTCAAAGAGGGCGGCCCCGAGCTGGTCGAACAGCTCGAGGAGAAGGGCTACGGCTGGATCGGCGAGGAGGTTGAGGCAGGCGCGGCCGCCTAGCCTCGGGCCCATGGAGCCGGCGACCACGAAGCCCACCCCCGCGGCGCCGGCCTTCCCGATCGAGAAGATCCGCGCCGTCTTCCCCGCGCTCGAGCGGGAGATCAACGGACAGCCGGTTGCCTACCTGGACAGCGGCGCCAGCGCGCAGCGGGTGCTCGCCTCGATCCAGGCCGTCGATCGCTACGAGCGCAGTCACCACTCCAACGTCCACCGCGGCGCCCACACGATGTCGGCCGAGGCGACCGCTGCCTACGAGGGAGCGCGGGCGACGGTCGCCGACCACATCGGTGCATCCGACCGGCGCGAGGTGATCTTCGTCCGCAACGCCACCGAGGCGATCAATCTGGTCGCTCGGGCCTGGGGCGACGCCAACGTCGGCGAGGGCGACCGCGTCGTCCTCACCGAGATGGAGCACCACTCCAACATCGTGCCCTGGCAGCAGCTCGCCGAGCGGGTCGGGGCGCAGATCGACTGGGTGCCGGTGGGCGATGACGGGCTGCTCGACATGGACGCCTTCGCGGCGCTGCTCGAGAGGGAGCCGAAGCTGGTCGCGGTCACCCACGTCTCCAACGTGCTCGGGACCGAGAACCCTCTGGCGGAGATCTCCCGCCTCGCGCACGAGGTGGGAGCGCTGGTGCTCGCCGACGGCGCCCAGGCGGCGCCGAAGCTGCCACTCGACGTCGCCGCGCTCGGGGTCGACTTCTATGCGCTGACCGGCCACAAGCTCTACGCGCCGACCGGGATCGGCGCCCTCTGGGCGCGGCTTGACCTGCTGAGCGCGATGCCGCCCTTCCTGGGAGGCGGCTCGATGATCCGCAAGGTGACCAAGGAGGGAACCACCTACGCCGATCCGCCCGCCCGCTTCGAGGCGGGTACGCCGGCGATCGCCCAGGCGATCGGCATGGCCTCGGCGCTGCGCTGGTTGGACGGGTTGGGGATGGAGGCGGTGCTTGCACACGAGCGCCAGATCGCCGACCAAACGCTGGAGCGGCTCGCCGAGGTCCCGGGCCTGCGCGTCTTCGGGCCGCCGCGCGGCGCCGAGCGGGTCGGGCCCGTCTCATTCGAGCTGGAGGGCGTCCATGCCCACGACGTCTCGGAGATCCTCGACCGCCACGGGGTCGCCGTGCGCGCCGGCCACCACTGCGCCCAACCGCTGATGGACCGCCTCGGCGTCGCCGCCACCGCCCGCGCCAGCTTCGCCGTCCACACCATCCGCGAGGAGATCGACCGCCTGGTCGAGGCCCTCCATGACGCCCGCAGGGTGTTCGGGCTCGGATAGGGCGGCGCGAAGACTGCATTGACCACGCTAGAGGGGGCAAATGCACCCCTCGTCCTCAACTTCCGCCTCGGGGCCAACAGGAAGGGTCAGGCGGCAGGTCCGGAGGCCGATAGCGGCCGGGACCGTGAGGCTGTCACTGGCCCTGCGCTAGCCTCGCTAGGCGTATGGACGAGCTGTATCGCGAGCAGATCCTCGAGCACTACAAGCGGCCGCACAACTTCGGGCGGCTGGAGCAGCCCGACCTCGAGTTCGAGGACAACAACCCGTTCTGCGGGGACGAACAGCACGTAATGATCCGCCTCGACGAGGACGATCGGGTGGCGGAGGTCGCCTTCGAGGGCAAGGGCTGCGCGATCTCCACCGCGGCCACCTCGCTGCTCACCGACGAGCTGGTCGGCAAGAGCCGCGAGGAGCTACTGCGCCTGCCGAAGGATTTCGTACTCGACCTGCTCGGCATCGACATCTCGGCGACGCGGATGAAGTGCGCGATGCTCGGCCTCAAGGTGGTGAAGAGCGCCAGCCTCGGCAAGCCCGCCGACTGGGAGGACGAGGGCGAGGTCGGCGACCCCGCCGAAGCTGCCGCTGATATCTAGCCGGCTTGCGCCATCGCCGGGTCCGGCTGGAGCACCGCGAAGACCGCGCCGAAGGGGTCTTTGAGGACGGCGAGCGTCCCCACTTCGCCGATCGTCTCCGGGCCGAAGACGGCGTCCCCGCCCGTTTCCTTCGCCTTCGCGGCGGTCGCCTCGGCGTCCTCGACGGTGAAGTAGGTCAGCCAGTGGGCGGGGACCTCGGCCGGGACGCGGTCGCTTATGTCGATCAGGCCTCCGAACGCTTCCTCGCCGAGGCTGATCGTCGTGTAGGTGCCGGCGCCCTCGAACTCCTGCTCCTCGAACCGCCAGTCGAAGACTGAGCCGTAGAAGGCCTTGGCCGCCTCGGGGTCGCGGGTGTTGAGCTCGCTCCAGTTGACGCTGCCGGTCTCTTTGGTGACCTGGTAGCCGGCGTTCTTCCCGGCCTGCCAGATCCCGAAGGCCGCCCCGGTCGGGTCGGCGAGCACCGCCATGCGGCCGTAGTCGAGCACGCTCATCGGCTCGGCATGGACCACCCCGCCCGCCTCGCGCGCCTTCGCGACCGTTGCGTCGGCGTCGTCCGTCGCGATGTAGGTGAGCCAGGCCGGGGGCTGGCCCTCCATCATCAGCTTCATCACGCCGCCGACCGCCCGGCCGTCCAGCTGCGCGGTCCGGTAGCCCGCCGTCGCCTCGGCGTTCTCGTCCTCCTTCAGCTCCCAGCCGAAGAGGCCGCCGTAGAACTCGCCCGCCTTGTCCTGGTCGGGCGTGCCGAGGTCGACCCAGCAGGGGGTCCCCGGCGCGTGAGTGGTGATCTCGGTCATCTCAAGCTCCTTGCTTCGAGGGTTCTCCGTAGGAGACCGCCGGAGGCGACGAAACTCATCGCCAAGTGCCGGTGTCGCTTTTTGTCCGCCATGCGGACAGTTGCCACATCGGGGTATTCGATGGTCGCACCATGCAGGTTCAGGCGCCACCCCGACGCCCGGCTCAGCCGTCTGTCTCGCTAAAATCCGACCGTAGAAGTAGGATTAAGTCTCAACCCGCACCAGCCAGAGCGGGGAGTTGCCGAATACCCATGCCAGAGACCACAGGAACAACCATCCCAGTCTGCCCGCTCGCCGAGCTGCCGCCCGGCACGATGTGCCTGGTCGAGCATGAGGGCGCCAAGATCGGCGTCTTCAACTGCGACGGCACGCTCTACGCGATCGAGGACCGCTGCTCGCACGACGACGGGCCGCTGGCGGAGGGCGAGTTCGACACCGCCTCCTGCACGGTCGAGTGCCCCAGGCATGGCTCCCTCTTCGACCTGACCACCGGCAGGCCGAAGACCCTCCCCGCCTATGCTCCGGTGCGGACGTTCCCGACGGCCGTCGTGGACGACACGATCACCCTGGAGGTCGACTAATGGCAACGCCCGAGGTGCTGAAAGAGAAAAAGGAGCTCGCCGGGATCAACGCCGACTACAAGGAGAAGTTCGGCTTCCACGATCCCGAGACCGGCTACGCCTACAAAGCCCCCAAGGGGCTCTCGCGCGAGGTGGTCGAGTCGATCTCCGAGTACAAGGACGAGCCCCAGTGGATGCGCGACTTTCGCCTCAAGGCGCTCGACCACTTCGAAAAGCGCCCGACCCCGACCTGGGGCGGCAACCTCGGCCAGATCGACTTCGACGACATCCACTACTTCGTGCGCGCATCCGAAAAGGCGAGCCGCGACTGGGACGAGGTCCCCGAGGACATCAAAAAGACCTTCGACCGCCTCGGCATTCCCGAGGCAGAGCGGAAATTCCTCTCCGGGGTCGGCGCCCAGTACGAGTCTGAGGTGGTCTACCACCAAGTGCGCGAGGACCTCGAGAAGCAGGGCGTGATCTTCCTCGACATGGACTCCGGGCTGCGCGAGCACGAGGACATCGTCCGCGAGCACTGGGCCACGGTGATCCCGCCCAACGACAACAAACTGGCCGCGCTCAACTCGGCCGTATGGTCGGGCGGCTCCTTCGTCTACGTCCCGGCCGGGGTCAAGGTGGAGATGCCGCTGCAGGCCTATTTCCGGATCAACACCGAGAACATGGGCCAGTTCGAGCGGACTCTGATCATCGCCGAGGAGGGCTCCGACGTCCATTACATCGAGGGCTGCACGGCTCCCGTCTACTCGACCGACTCGCTGCACTCCGCGGTGGTCGAGATCATCTGCAAACCGGGCTCCAAAGTCCGCTACACGACCGTCCAGAACTGGTCCCAGAACGTCTACAACCTGGTCACCAAGCGCGCCGTCGCCCAGGAGGGCGCGACGATGGAGTGGGTCGACTGCAACCTCGGCTCGAAGCTGACCATGAAGTACCCCTCGATCTACCTGCTCGGCCCCGAGGCCCACGGCGAGATCCTCTCGATCGCCTTCGCCGGCGACGGCCAGCACCAGGACGCCGGCGGCAAGATCATCCACGCGGCGCCGCGCACCTCCTCCTCGATCTTCTCCAAGTCGATCTCCAAGGACGGCGGGCGCGCCACCTACCGCGGCCTGCTCGAGGTCGCCGACGGGGCGACCGAATCGCGCTCCAAGGTCGTCTGCGACGCGCTGCTGCTCGACGAAGACTCGCGCTCGGACACCTACCCGACGATCCGGATCGGCGAGAACGACGCCGACGTCGGCCACGAGGCGACCGTCTCGAAAATCGGGGACGAGCAGATCTTCTACCTGCAGAGCCACGGGCTCGACGAGGAGGAGGCCTCGAAGATGATCGTCAACGGCTTCATCGAGCCGGTGACCAAGGAGCTGCCGATGGAGTACGCGGTGGAGCTGAACCGGCTGATCGAGCTGCAGATGGAGGGCTCGATTGGCTGAGGTTCTGGCCGAACCCAGCTGGCTTTCGGAGAGGCGCCGGCGCGGCGCCTCTCTCGCGCAGAAGCTGCCCTTGCCCGACCAGAAGGCGAAGGGCTGGGAATTCACCGATCTCTCCGAACTCGAGATCGACTCCTACGAGCCCGGCGCCCCCGCTGCGGCGATCGAGGGCGTCGAGGGCGCAACCGTGCTGCCGCTGGCCGCGGCGCTCGAGTCGCACGAGGAGCTGCTCCGGGAGCGGCTCGGGGCCCTGGTCCCGGCCGAGGACCCCTTCGTCGCCCGCAACGAGGCCGGCTGGCGCGACGGGGTGCTGGTCCACGTCCCAAAGGACGTCAAGCTCGCCGAGCCGATCCGGATCGAGCTGCCGCTCGACGAGGACGGCGTCGCGGTCGGCTGGCGCACGCTGATCGTGCTCGAGGAGGGCGCCGAGGCCGAGGTCTGGGAGCACGCCGGCTCGGCAGGCGACGCGACCGACGCCCTGCTCAACTCGGTCGTCGAGCTTCATGTGGGGCAGGCGGCGACGCTGCGCTACGTCAGCACCCAGGACATCTCCGAGCGCGCCTGGATCTTCGCCACCCAGCGCGCCCAGGTGGAGCGCGACGCGCGGCTCGACTGGACCGCGCTCGGCTTCGGCTCGGCGCGCGGCAAGGTGCGGATGGAGACCAACCTGGCCGGCCCCGGCTCCGAGGCCAGGGTGACCGGCGGCTACGCGGGCGGCCCCGGCCAGCACCTCGACTACGACACGACCCAGGAGCACGCCGCCCCCAACACGATCTCCGATCTCGCCTTCCGCGGCGTTCTCGCCGCCGGCGCCACCGCGGTCTGGCGGGGGATGATTCGCGTCGATCCGGGCGCCCAGCAGACGGACGCTTTCCAGGAGAGCCGCAACCTGCTGCTCTCTCCCGATGCCCACGCCGACGCGATCCCCGGGCTGGAGATCGAGGCCGACGACGTTCGCTGCACCCACGCGGCGGCGATCGCCCAGATCGACCGCGACCAGCTCTTCTACCTGACCTCGCGCGGCCTCGACGCGGCCGTGGCGAAGAGCCTGATCATCGAGGGCTTCCTCGAGTCGCTGGTGGAGCGCCTGGCCGAGGGCACCGTGCGCGAGGAGATCTCAGCGGCGCTCG
>DASUUD010000270.1:0-2994 GCA_036374255.1 Solirubrobacterales bacterium
CGCCTGCAATACCTCCGCCTCGCCGCAGCCGCCGCCGATCGTGCCGAGCTGCGTGCCGTCAGCGCCGATTAGCATCTTGCTCCCGACATCCCGCGGGGTGGAACCCCTCACTCGCACGACCGTGGCCATAACCATCGCCTCGCCCCGTTCCACAGCGGCCAGGACGCCGGCATACACCCCTCTGTCGTCGGACATAGCCTACCGCCGGTTCAATTTCGCTTCGCTCGCTTCCGGGCGACCCGCGCCAGCACCCGCTCCTGCCCGGCCAGCATACCACCACTACCACCACGACGCACGGCTACGATCTCCGCCGCGATGGCCAACGCGATCTCCTCCGGCGTCTCCGCGCCGATATCGAGCCCTACAGGCGCGTGCACGTGCTCCAGTCGGCTCGGGCTCACGCCGTCCGCCACCAGCGCCTCGAAAGCCGCCCGCACCCGGCGCCGGCTGCCGATCATACCCAGGTACGCCGGCTGCACATCCATCTCCAACAGCCGTTTGATGCAGTCGTAGTCGTACTTGTGACCGCGGGTGACCAGCACGACGTAGCTTTCCGGTCGGATCGCCAGGCCCGCGAACGGGTCGCTGAAATCGATGATCCCGATGTCGTCGGCCTCGGGAAGCCAGGCGCGATCGGCGTACTCCGGCCGATCGTCCACCACGGTGACGCGGAAGCCCAGCATACTTCCGAGCCTCGACAGCGGGCGCGCGATGTGCCCCGCCCCGACGATGAGGAGCTCGGGGGGCGCGACCACCGACTCGATATAGAGCTCCCACACTCCGCCGGCGCTCTCCAGCTCGCGCAGCTCCCGACCACCCTGCACCAACACCTCCCGGGCAGCCGCGACCGCCCGTTCGTCCAGCTCGCGGGAACCCAAGGTCCCCTCGGCGGCCTCGTCTCCGACGATGAGGCGGAGGCCGGCAGCGCGTGAGTCCGGTGCGCTTACCACGGTGACCAGCGCCAGCGGCGCGCCCCCTTCTAATGCCGATAGCGCCCGGGCGGCGGCATCCGCCGCGCTCAAACGCTTCGCCGCGCCCTCGCTCATGGGGCCTCGCCGAACTCCTCCCGGTACTCGCCGGGCGTGTCCACGTCGGCGAGCACCCCGGGATCGCTGACCACGACCTCGCGCACCTCCGCGCGGTGCGCCTCGATCACCGTCCGCGCGCCCTCCGGCAGCCTACCCGAACCCAGTTCCTCGAAGAGCGAGGCGGCGAAGAGAACCGGGTGGCCGTGCCGCTCCCCGTGACGGCACTGGATGATGGGCGCACCGTCCTTCTCGAAGGCACGTATGAGAGCCGCCACGGTCTCCGGCTTCACATTCGGATGATCCACCGGCAGCACGATCGCTGCCTCCACCTCCGGAGGCAGCGCTCTCAACCCGGAGACGAGCGATTGGATTTGCTCGCTGCCGGGGCCCGCGCCCCAGGTGAGCACGCCGCCGGCTCGGGCGACGAGATCCAGCAGCTCCGCGCTCGCGTCGTTGAGCACCACGATCACTTCGGAGCACCCGCCGCGCAGCAGCGTGGCGATGGCCGCCTCGACGAACGTCCGCTCGCCGGCGCTGAGCAGCGCCTTCGGCTGACCCATGCGGTCAGAGCCGCCTCCGGCCAGCACGATACCCGCGATCATGTCAGTCCTCCTCGCTACTCCACCTTCTGCAGCGCGGCCAATATCTCCTCTACCGAGGTGAACTTGACCCGGGGTCGGTCGGCCTCGGCGCCCCGGCTCTCCTCGGCCTCACAGACGAGCAGCCACTTCTCCCAGTCGACGTACGCCGGCCGTCCCTTGCGGACCAACTCCTCCGCCTGCGCGGGGTCGGGGCGCTCGGGCTCGAGGATGGCGCCCGCGGACAGGTCCGCGACCATGCACTCCACGGTCTCGCCGGCGTCGGGCTTGTTGGTGCCGATGATGCCCGTTGCCCCGCGCTTGATCCAGCCGGAGACGTAGATTCCTCTCAGCGGCGCGCTGGTCTCGGGATCGACGACGCGGCCCTTCTCGTTGGGTACGACGCCCCAGCGGTCGTGGAAGGGGAGGCCCTTCAGTGGGACGCCCCGATAACCGACAGAGCGGAAGACCATCTGAACGGGCAGCTCCTCGTGGACGCCTGTGGGCCGCGGCCTCAGCGTTCCCTTCTCGCTCAGGTACAGCTCGTTGCGCACCAGCCGCATCCCGCTGACCCTGCCCTGCTCGTCCCCGATGATCTCCACCGGCGAGACGAGGAAGCGGAGCACGAGCAGCTTCGGCTTGTCGGTGCGCTCGCGGCGGGCGAATTCCTGTAGGATCTGTATCTTCTTCTCGATGGAGCGGTCGGGCCTCTCGTCGAGCGCTTTGCGACTGAGCTCGTCCAGCTCGGCCTCTTCGGCGGGCACGGTTACGTCTGCGCCCTCCAGCTCGCCCAGCTCCTTGACCTCGGGATTGGTGAAGGCCGCCTGCGCCGGGCCGCGGCGGCCGAGCATGTAGACCTCCTTGATCCTGCTCTCGCGCAGGGCGTCGAGGGCGTAATCGGCGATGTCGGTCTTCTCCAGCTCCTCCGGCGTGCGGCTGAGGATGCGGCAGACATCGACGGCGACGTTGCCGACGCCGACGACGGCGACGCTCTCCACGGAGAGGTCGAACTCCAGGTGCGTGAAGTCGGGGTGGCCGTTGTACCAGGCGACGAACTCGGTGGCGGCGTGGCTGCCGCTCAGATCCTCGCCCGGGATGTTCATCCGGCGATCGGACTGAGCGCCGGTGGTGAAGGCGACGGCATGGTAGTGGGCACTGAGATCGGCGAGGGTTACGGTCGAGCCGACGTCGACATTGCCGAAGTACCGGAACCCGGGTTTCGAGGCCACCTTGTCGAACGAGCGGGTAACCGCCTTGATCTTCTCGTGGTCCGGGGCGACGCCGAAGCGAACCAGCCCGTAGGGCACCGGGAGGCGCTCGAGCATGTCGACTTCGACGGGCCAGTCAGCCGTGCTCTGGCTGAGCAGCCGTTCGGCGAGGAAGAATCC
>DASUUD010000271.1:0-4524 GCA_036374255.1 Solirubrobacterales bacterium
AGCAGGCGCCCGCGGTCGCGGGTCACTCTCACCGAGGGGCCGAACACAGAGCGCGCGGCCGTCGCGCCGAGCGCCAGCAGCCCCCGCGGACCCACCGCCTCGACCTCCGCCTCCAGCCAGGGCCGGCAGGCCGTCATCTCCCCGACGCGCGGGCGCTGGTGGATCCGGCGCTTTCCCTTCGGTCGCCACTTGAAGTGCTTGACCGCGTTGGTGATGTAGGCATGCCCGGGATCGATCCCGGCCTCCTCCAATGCCCGGGTGAGCAGGCCCCCCGCCGGGCCCACGAACGGCTGCCCCTCGCGATCCTCGCGGTCGCCCGGCTGCTCGCCGACCAGCATCAGCTCCGCGCCCTCCGGCCCCTCGCCGAAGACGGTCTGGGTTGCATTCCGCCACAGCTCGCAGCCCCGGCAGTCCCGTGCCGCCTCGCGCAGCACGGCGAGCCCTCGGCCCGAGGCAGGAAATCGGCGGCCGAGCTCGCCATCAGGCGCGCCTCATCCGCCGGGTGCCGGGATCGGGCGCTCGGCCAGCGCCAGAGCGGCGGCGTGGAGGTTGGCCGCCGCCGCCCGGCCGGTCGAGTGCGACCAATCGTGACCCTCCTCGGAGTCGAGGTAGTCGTCGCCCGGCCCGGGACCGCGGTTCCAGTAGGTCCACGACTGTCCGGGGACGGTGAAACCGATGTCGATCAGCGCGCCGCTGATCTCGGAGATGACGTGGTGCGCGCCGTCCTCGTTGCCGGTGACGACGACTCCGGCGACGTGGTTGTAGGCGACTGGGCGCCCCTCGTCGTCCTGCTCGGCGAGCATCGCGTCCATCCTCTCCAGAACCCGCTGCGCCACGCTCGAGGGCCGACCCAGCCAGGTCGGGCTGGCGAAGACGAGGATCTCCGCGTCGAGGATGCGGGCGCGGATCCCCGGCCACTCGTCACTCCCGCCGAGGTCCGATTCGACTCCCGGCGGCAGCGCATGATCGACCGCGCGCACCTCCTCGACCTCGACTCCCCGCTCTTGCAGCGCGGATGCGACTACGCCGGCCAGTGCCCCGGTGTTGGAGGGCTCCGGGCTCCCTTTGAGCGTGCAGTTGACCACCACTGCCTTCACACCGCCGCTCTACCCTGGAGCCGCCGTCGCGAACCCGATCACTGGGGAGGCCTCGCCCGGCCCGGACACCTCCTCATGCGGCTTTGCCGCAGTTATGACCGAGGTTTTTTGACTATTGCAGAGGTGGGAATCGGGCGTTACGATCGTACTTACACTCGGGGCAACGCCAGAGTTGTTCTGGGGGAAAGGCACGCAATCCGACTCGGCAGTCGGACTGTGTACCGAACAGGCAAATCCGGAGGTGGTCAGATGTCTGACCAACGAATTGCCACCGTGCGGCCTTTCAAGCTCTCCGAGCGAGATCTTCGCCCGGGTTGCCAGGAGATCGAGGTCCAGGGCGAGCTCGACCTCGCGGTCTCCGATCAGCTCAGGGATTCCCTGGACCGGGCCGCCGAGGACCACGGCGAGATCCTGATCGACCTCGAGGACTGCGAGTTCATCGACTCCACCGGTATCGCCGCGATAGTGCGCGCCGATCAAGAGATGTCCGAGCGGGGCGGTCGCCTCGCCCTCTTCGCTCCCTCCGGTCAGGTACTTCGCCTTCTCTCCCTGATCGGTCTCACCAACGGCGGCCTGGTCTTCGACAGTCTCGACGAGGCGCTCGCCGCCGGGCTGTAGGCGTCAGTCCTCCTCGACCGTCTCGCTGGACTCGGCTCTGTCCGCCTCGCCGTAGACGGCCGGGTCCTCCTCCTCCTCGACCCGCGGGGCGTCGAAGAGCGGGTCGGCCCCCGGGTCGCCGTGGCTCGCATGCTCCTCCAGCAGCTCCTCGGCTTCCTCGAAGCCCTCTGCCTCGCCGCCGCCGTGCTCGGCGGCGCTCCGCTCCGCCTCGTCCATGCCCTCCATGCCGCTGCGGCCGCCGATCTGAGCCGCTTCGGAGGCCGCCGCGTCCTCCTCTTCGCGCTCCTGCGGTTCGTCGTATCTCATGCCCTGTGGGTGCCCCGCGGGAGGCGGCGTAAACACAGGGGTCGTCTTGGCGGGGCCCAGGTCGGCCACAGGTCGTCTTGGCGGGGCCCAGGTCGGACGGCGGCGGGGAAGTCCCACCGCCTCGTCGACCTGAGTGAGTCGGAGAGAGAACTGGATCACACCGGTGCCCACGGTGGCCCGGTGACGATCACTCTCATTCCCCGGGGCTACCCGGCCGGCGGTTTGGGAAACGAACCCAATCCGGTCGATCCGGCTCCGACGCGAGGTCCTTGCCACCGAGCCGCGGGTAGCGATGCCGGAAGAGGCGGGTCCACTAGTAGCGCAGCATGGCGGCGACTCCCCCGACGCTCGCGAGCCGCTCGGCGCCCTCGCCGGAGACCGCGGCGAGGGCGGCGCCGCTCTCGAGCGCGCGCCTCACCATCTGCTCGAACTCGGCGGCCCTTGCCGCGTCGAAGACGAGGCTCTCCACCCGGCCTTCGCCGAGGGCCGCCTCGGTTTCCTGTACGCCGGCGGTGCCTCGCCGACCGCCCTGCGCCTCGCGGATCGCCCGTTCGACTAGCTCGATCTCGCCTGCAGCGTCAAGCCTCTCCGCCGCCTCTGCAATCGGCCCCTCGAGCCGGCCCGCGGGCTCCGAGATAAGGTCGGCGCCGTCGCCGGTCTGCACCGTGAGCTCCCCGGACGGGATCCCGCTCTCGAACTCGTTTCGGTGCTCGCCGGTACCGAACAGGACCAGCTTGGTCCAGCCGCGCCGTGGAGCGATCTGTGCAGTCAGCCGGCCGCACTCGCCCAGGAAGTGATGGCGGCTTTCCTCCAGCCGTTCGTCGAACTGATCGCGCCCCGACGCGCTGACCCCCTGCGCCCGGGCCGGATCCGCGACCCGTTGCGACTTGCGCTCCCGCCAATCGCCGCTGAAGACACTCAGCTCCCAGCTGTGAAGCTCCTCGATCCGGCCCGGCGCCCAGTCCAGGAGGCGAACCCTCTCGGCCGAGAGCAGCGCCACTCCGCGCGGCGACCCCCGCTCGAGCAGGTGGATCAGGGGCGCGATCAGCGCCCGCTCCCCGAACTCGACCAGCGCCCCCGCGCTGGGCTCGACGTGGCTCGGCCACCATGTCTCCTCACCCGCCCTCGCCGCCACCTCGACGAAGCCGGCTTCGCCCCGCGGCAGGCTGCGCTCGTGGTTGGCGAACCGCTCGCCGATCCGCTCGGCCGTGGAGCGCAGCGCGGCGGCGGTCTCGTGGTCCAGGGACGCCTCCCCGTCGAGCATGGCCGCGAGCCCGTTGCGGAGCTCGGTCCGCCAGCCGCCGGCGCGGTCGGCGGGGTCGAGTCTCAGGTAGATGGAGACGACCCCCAGCCGGGGCGTCCATTCCGCCATCCGGCGGACCTCTTCGAGGCTGGCGGGGGTCATCGGGCCGAGGGTAGCTCAGCGGCTCGCCTGACACACACGATTCCGCGCCGCCGCGGCCGAGTCAGTCGTCAAGCCGGTCTCGCTTCGGTCCCTCCCAGCGATCGCCCGCCTCCGGATCCTTCGATGGATGCGGTTCGCTCGTGCTTCTGCTGCCCGTCTGCGGATGGGGCTCCTCGCCGAACGGCTCATGGTCGGGATCCGGCGGGTCCCTGGGGTCCTCGCGCTTGTCGTAGGGGTCCGGCCACTCGGTCGGATCCGGGTCGCTCGCGGGGTTGCTGAGATCGCGATAGGGAGAGGGATTCTCCGGGGACTCCCCGCCGCTCTCGCGCTCCTTCGCCCGGTCGTCCTCCATTCCCCCCTGGATCCCCGGGGACGAGCGCCTCCAAACACGGATCCCCGCGAGGCGCCGCCGTGGCCCGCTCCAGGAGCCGCCGCCGGACTCGCTCAGGAGGCCGCCGGCATCCGCGTCTCGAGGGCGCTCTCGTAGCCGAACTCCGCGAGGGTCGCGGCCATCACCTCGTGCATCGCCGCCTGCTCCTCCGCCGAGAGGTTCTCTCGCCAGGAGCCGGGCCTGGCGCTGCGCGTTTCGCTTCTCGGCCCCCGTGCGTCCGAGGGCAGCCGCTCGAAGCTGTGGCGGGCGACGACCTCGTCGAGGCCCTCGCGCTTCAATCCGAGCACCTCGCAGATCGCCCTCATGCACACGGTCGTGTTTGCGCGCAGCGTCTCGTAGCGGAGGAGGACCCGGTCGGCCGGGGGACGGGCATCGAACGCGCGCCGCACCGCCAGGCTTCGGTAGACCCAGACGGCGGAGAGCCAGCGGATCAGCGGGACTCGACCCTCACGGGCGACGGGGAAGGCGCCGCCGGGGATCGCCCAAGAGCCCTCCCTGTAGGCGGCGAGCCAGGAATCGACGACGTCGCGGCCGTCCCGCAGCAGGAAGATCAGCTTCGATTGAGGGAACAGCTCGGTCAGAAGCGGAGCGGCGTGTGACCCCGGCTCCTTCACGACGTAGGTGAGTGGGCCGGAGACGTGACGGTCCATCTCGGTCGCCTGCGATTCGAACCTCGACAGGATCAGGGTTCGGAGCGGCTCCCACCA
>DASUUD010000272.1:0-4745 GCA_036374255.1 Solirubrobacterales bacterium
CGGGCGGCCGCAGCGGGTGCAGCTCGCCGTCCTCTGCGATCGAGGCCACCGCGAGCTCCCGATCCGCCCCGACTTCGTCGGCAAGAACCTTCCGACCGCCCACGGCGAGCGGGTCAACGTCCGCCTCGAGGAGATCGACGAGGTCGACGAGGTGACGATCTCCGAGCCGCAGACGGCGGAGGTGATTTCGTGAGGCATCTGCTCGGCATCGAGTCGCTGGCGCGGGAGGAGATCGAGGCGATCCTCGACCGGGCCGAGAGCTTCGCCGAGGTGGGGAGGCGGGACATCAAGAAGGTCCCCACCTTGCGCGGCCGCACCGTGGTCAGCCTCTTCTACGAGTCGAGCACGCGCACCAGCTCCTCCTTCGAGCTGGCGGCGAAGCGCCTCTCCGCCGACCTCGTCTCGATCAAGGCGGCCGGCTCCTCGGTCGACAAGGGTGAGTCGCTCAAGGACACCGTCGCCACCCTCTCTGCCTACGACCCGGCCGCGATCGTGATCCGGCATCCCTACGCGGGCGCCGCGCAGATGGTCGCGCAATGGTCAGAGGCGGCCGTGATCAACGCAGGCGATGGCAAGCACGAGCATCCGAGCCAGGCTCTGCTCGACCTCTTCACCCTGCGGCGCCGTCTCGGCTCGCTGGAGGGGAAGCGGATCTGGATCGTCGGCGACGTGCTCCACAGCCGCGTCGCGCGCTCGAACCTGATCGCCTTCCAGGCGATGGGAGCCGAGGTGACGGTCTGCGGGCCGCCGACCCTGCTGCCCCGGGGCATCGAGCAGCTCGGCTGCAAGGTATCCCACTCGCTCGAGAGGCTCGACGAGGCCGATGTGGTCTACGCGCTGCGCATGCAGCGGGAGCGGATGACGGAGAGCTTCGTGCCCTCCATCCGCGAGTACGTGACCCATTTCCAGATCGACTCGCGCAGGCTCGGCCCCCGGCAGCTTCTGATGCACCCCGGCCCCGTAAACCGCGGCGTGGAGCTCTCCGCCGAGGCGATCGACTCGCCCCAATCGCTGATCGCCGAGCAGGTCTCCTCCGGCCTCGTGGTGAGGATGGCGATCCTCTACGAGCTGCTGGCGGTCGGTGGAGAGCGGCCTGCACCCTTCGATCACGATTCCAGCGAGCGGCCGACCCCGATAGGGCAGCCGGCCTGACGGTGAGCGAGCTGCTTCAGATGCGCTCCGGGACGGGGGCGAGCCTCGTTCTGCGGGGCGCCACCGTGCTCGACCCGGTCGCGGGGATCGACGGCGTCCACGACGTCGTGGTCCATGACGGGCGGATCGCCGGGCTGGAGGCGCCGGGCTCGGCCGAGGCCGGCGAGGCGGAGGTGATCGAGGCCGAGGGGCTGCACGCCTTCCCCGCCTTCTTCGACCCCCACGTCCACCTGCGCACCCCCGGCCAGGAGCACAAGGAGGACATCGAGACCGGCGCCCGCGCCGCCGCGGCGGGCGGCTACTGCGGGATCCTGGCGATGGCCAACACCGAGCCCCCGGTTTCCACCGCGTCCGACGTCGAGGCGCTGCGCGAGGCGGCGCGCGAGCAGGCCGCCGTGGGGGTCGGCTTCTTCGCCACGGTCACCCAGGGGATGGCGGGGAAGGAGCTGACCGAGATGGCGGAGCTGCGCGAGGCCGGGACGGTCGGATTCAGCGACGACGGGTTGCCGATTCGCAGCGCCCGGATCATGCGCCGTGCCCTCCAGTACCAGCGGCTCTGCGGCGGGACCATCGCCCTTCACGAGGAGGACCCGGAGCTCTCCGCGGACGGCGTCATGCACGAGGGGCCGGTCTCCGCCGCCCTCGGCCTGGCCGGGATCCCGTCCGTCTCGGAGTCGACGATGATCGCCCGCGACGCAGCGCTGGCCGCCTACGAGGAGGCTCGAATCCACGTCCAGCACCTGTCGGCGGCGGGGTCGGTGGACGCGGTCCGGGCGGCGAAGGCCGCAGGGGTCCAAATCACCTGCGAGGTGACGCCACACCACCTCTGCCTCAACGACGAGTCGGTGCGCAGCCTCGACCCGGTCCGCTTCAAGATGAACCCGCCGCTTCGCTCCGAGGCCGACCGCCAGGCGTTGCTCGAGGCGCTCCGAGACGAAACGATCGACTGCATCGCCACCGACCACGCTCCCCACGCCGCAGAGGACAAGGAGGTGCCCTTCGAGCAGGCGGCGATGGGGGTGACCGGCCTCGAGACCGCCTTCGCCGCGATTCACACCGACCTGGTCCTGCCCGGAGACCTCGATCTCGAACTGGTGGTCGAGCGACTGGGCGGCGGCGCGGAGCCGTTCGGAATCGAGCGGCCGACCCTGCGCGAGGGCAGCGAGGCGAACATCGCCCTCTGCGATCTCGGCGCCGAGTGGACGGTCGGCGAGGAGGGCTACGAGAGCCGCTCCCACAACTCCTGGTGCCACGGGCGCACGCTGACGGGACGGGTGCTGATGACCGTCGCAGCCGGCAGGGTCGCCTACAGGCTCCGCAGCTTCAGCCTGGGGATCGCCTCGTGACAGGCGGCTACGTGCTGCTCGAGGACGGGACCCGCTTCGACGGGGAACTCTGCGGCCATCGCGAGCCGGTCACCGGCGAGGTCGTCTTCAACACCGCGATGACTGGCTACCAGGAGTCGATGACCGACCCCTCCTACGCGGGCCAGATCATCGTCTTCACCTATCCGCTGGTCGGCAACTACGGGGTCTCCGCCGAGGCGATGGAGTCGGATCGGGCCCATGCGCGAGGAGCGATCATGCGCGATGCGAGAAATCGCGAGGACGTGGCGAGTGCCGAGGGAGGGTGGCTCGACTGGCTCTCCGACTGCGGCGTCCGCGGGATCAGCGGCGTCGACACCAGGGCCCTGGTTCGCCACATCCGCGACCGCGGTGCGATGCGCGGAGGGATCTTTCCCGCCGAGCTGCCGGCGTCGGAGGCCCACGAGCGAATCGCCGCCGAGCCGCCGATGGACGGCGCCGACCTCGCCCGCACGGTCACCCCGTCGGAGCCGGTCCGCTTCCGGGGGGAAGGACCGCACGTGGTCGGCATCGACACCGGCGTCAAGCTGAACATCGTTCGGCAGCTCCGCGAGCGCGGCTGCCGCCTCACCCTGTTGCCCTGCACCTCGCCGGCGGAGGAGGTGCTGGCCGAGGATCCCGACATCGTCTTCCTTGCCAACGGCCCGGGTGATCCCGGCGCCCTGGACTACATCGTCGAGACGGTTCGCGAGCTGGTCGGCAAGCGGCCGATGTTCGGAATCTGCCTCGGCCATCAATTGCTCTGCAGGGCGGTGGGCCTCGAGACCTTCAAGCTCCCCTTCGGCCACCGAGGCGCCAACCACCCGGTCAAGGAGCTCGCCAGCGGGCGGATCGACATCACCTCGCAGAACCACGGCTTTGCGGTGCGGGGGCCGGGGGGCGAGCCGCGGATCGAGTCCGACGAGCCGGTCAGCTGGGACACCGACTTCGGCGTGGCTGAACTTTCGCATCTCAACCTCTACGACCGCACGGTCGAGGGTCTGGTGCTCAGGGACGTCGCGGCGGCGACCGTCCAATACCACCCGGAGGCGGGCCCGGGCCCGCACGACGCGCGCCACCTCTTCGAGGAGTTCCTCTCCCTTGCCGCGTAGGCACGACATCCAGAGGATCCTGCTGATCGGCTCGGGGCCGATCGTGATAGGGCAGGCCGCCGAGTTCGACTACTCGGGCGTGCAGGCCTGCAAGGTCCTGCTCGAGGAGGGCTACGAGGTGATCCTCGTCAACTCGAACCCGGCGACGATCATGACCGATCCCGAGTTCGCCACCGCGACCTATGTGGAGCCGCTGCAGCCGGGCCCGGTCGCGCGGATCATCGAGAAGGAGCGGCCCGACGCGCTGCTGCCGACGCTGGGCGGGCAGACCGCGCTGAACCTGGCAATGGCGCTGCACGAGGACGGCACCCTGGAGCGGTTCGAGGTGGAGCTGATCGGTGCGGACGAGACGGCGATCCGGCGGGCAGAGGATCGCGAGGAGTTCCGCCGCACGATGACCGAGGCGGGCCTCCGCATCCCCTGGTCGCTGACCGTCGGCAGCCTGGCCGAGGTGGACGCCGCCCTCGCCGAGGGCCGCATCGCGCCGCCGGCGATCGTCCGCCCGGCGTTCACTCTCGGCGGCGAGGGGGGCGGAGTGGGGGAGACCGAGACCGAGCTGCGCCAGGTCGTCAGCGAGGGCCTCGCCGCGAGCCCGATCAACCAGGTGCTCGTCGAGGAGTCGGTGCTGGGCTGGGGCGAGTTCGAGCTGGAGGTGATGCGCGACCGCAACGACAACGTGGTGATCATCTGCTCGATCGAGAACGTCGATCCGATGGGGGTCCACACCGGCGACTCGGTCACCGTCGCGCCCGCCCAGACGCTCAGCGACCGGCTCTACCAGGAGCTGCGCGACCAGGCGATCAGCGTGATCCGGGCGGTCGGGGTCGAGACCGGCGGCTCCAACATCCAGTTCGCCGTCCATCCGGAGAGCGGCGAGATCGCCGTGATCGAGATGAACCCCCGGGTCTCGCGCTCTTCGGCCCTCGCCTCGAAGGCGACCGGCTTCCCGATCGCCAAGATCGCCGCGAAGCTGGCGGTCGGTTACGCGCTCGAGGAGATCCCCAACGACATCACCCGCGCCACGCCCGCCTCATTCGAGCCGACGATCGATTACGTCGTGACCAAGGTCCCGCGCTTCGCCTTCGAGAAGTTCCCGGCTGCCGATGGGCGCCTCTCGACCCACATGCAGAGCGTCGGC
>DASUUD010000273.1:0-4553 GCA_036374255.1 Solirubrobacterales bacterium
TCTTCGAACTACTTGAAATCTGCGAACGGGTGCTGAGGCGCCGCCGAGTGCTACGTGGCTGAGGATGGGGATATCCCCGCCCGGACAAGTGCCGGTCTAATTAGACCGGCACTTTGAGTATCCGCCCGTTCGGGGATATCCCCATCCCCAGCCACGCGAGCGTCACCGCCGGCTCAGAGGACGAGATGGCGGCTGACGATGCCGTCAAGCAGAGATTCGGCGAGGTGGTGCGCCTCTTCCAAAGCGATTCCTTCTATCGACGGGACGCCGATGACGGTGAGCCCCGCCGCGCGGGCGGCGGCGACGCCGGTCGGCGAGTCCTCCAGCGCGACGACGCTCGGTCCCGGCTCGACCTCGAGGCGGCGGCAGGCCTCCAGGTAGGGGTCGGGGGCGGGCTTCGGCGCCCCCACCTCGTGGGCGCTGACGACGACATCGAAGTGATTCTCGAAGCCGACGATCTGCAGGGAGCGCTGGACGAAGGCGAGCGGCGAGTTGGAGACGAGGCCGATCGGAGTGCCCCTCTCCTTCAGGACCTGCAGCAGGTCCCGCGCGCCGACCATCGCCTCCACCCCGTGCTCGAGCTCGGCGACCACCAATTCGTTCAGCTCGTCGATCAGCTCCGCGGCGCGGCCGGGCTCCGCGAGGCGTCGTTCCAGTACCCGGCCCGCAATCTCCGCGGAGGTTCCGATCAGCTCTCGCTTGTCGGCGGGGGTGAAGTCATGCCCGTGCCGTTCGAAGAGGTCGCGCTCGGCCCGCGTCCAGACCGACTCGGTGTCGAGCAGGAGCCCGTCGTTGTCGAAGACGACCGCGTCAGGCACGGTCGGCATCCCGCCGACGGAGTCCGGGGTGCCCATCTCAGGCGATGGCCGCGAGCACGGCGGCGAGCTCCTCGTCCACCTCGCCGTCCAGCTTCAGAGCGGCCTCGCCGTCGTAGGGCGTCTCGCTCTTGGTGACGATCGCGAGCCGCCCACCGCAGGCCACGGTGATCCCGGGAAGCCCGGCAACCGGGTGGACGACGAGCGAGCTGCCGACGCAGAGCATCAGATCCGCCTGCGCCGCGAGTCCCTGCGCCCTCCGCATCGCCTCCTCCGGCAGCAGCTCGCCGAAGAGGACGACGTCGGGCTTGACCGCACCCCCGCAGGCATCGCAGCGGGCGACCCCGTCGCCGTCGAAAAGCGCCTCGACCGCCTCGAGCCCAAAGGTCGCGCCGCAATTACGGCAGCTCGAGGTCTCGATCGAGCCGTGCACCTCGACCACGTTCTGCGAGCCCGCGGCGCGGTGGAGGCGGTCGATGTTCTGCGTGATCACTCCCTCCAGCAGGCCGCGCCGCTCAAGTTGCGCCAGCGCCTCGTGGGCGCCGTTGGGGCGTTTGTCGCCGAGCGACTGAAAGCGGGGGCGGTAGTAGGACCAGAAGCGGGCCGGGTCGCGTTCGAAGACGTCGATGTGGGCGACCTCCATCGGGTCGACCTTCTCCCAGAGCCCCGTCTCGGGAGTGCGGAAATCGGGAATCCCGGAAGGGACCGAGACCCCGGCCCCGGTCAGGGCGACCACGCACTCCGACTCGCGGATCAGCTCCGCCAGCCGCTGCGCGCCGCTCGCCCTGCGCTCCGTCGATCCGATTCTCACCCCGGGGATCTTTTCAGTCTCAGGATGCGGGGCGGTAGGTGCCGAAGGACCAGAGGTTGCCCTCGGGGTCGCGAAGGGTGAAATCGCGCGAGCCGTAGTCGGTCTCGGTCAGCTCCAGCGCAATGTCGCCGCCTGCCTCCTTGGCCCGCTCGTAGAGCGACTCGACCTCGTCGCTCGCGATGTAGACGAGCGAGCAGCCGGTCGGGTGGGAGCGGAATGGCTCCCGCCCCACTCCCGCGGTGCTCAGCATCACCACCGCGTCGCCCAGCGCCAGCTCGGCATGGACGACGTTGCCCTCCTCGTCGCGATGGTCCTCCCGCCGCTCGAAGCCGAGCGTGCGCTCCAGCCAGTCCATCGCCGCCGCCGCGTCCGCGCAGCGAAGGCTCGGGTAGACGCTCGCCGGGGCCATCCGCCCCCGAGGCTACTCGCCCTTCCACCTCGGCGTGCGTTTGCCGAGGAAGGCGGCGATGCCCTCCCTGGCGTCCTCGCTGGTGAAGGCGGCGGCGAAGCCCTGCTTCTCGGCCTCGATGCCCTCGTCGAGATCGGCTCTGTGGGAGACGCGCTTGACCTGCTCGCGGGCGACCGGCGCCTGACCGGCCAGCTTGCGGCCCCAGGCGAGGGCGGTCTCGAACAACTCGTGGTCGGGCACGACCCGGTTGGCGAGGCCGAACTCGAGCGCCTCCTGGGAGAGGATCGAGTCGCCGACCAGGTTCATCTCGAGCGCCTTGTTGGGGCCGACCAGCCGTGGCAGCCGCTGGGTGCCGCCGAAGCCGGGGATGATCCCGAGCTTGATCTCCGGCTGGCCGAAGACCGCTGCCTCGGCGGCGATCCGCACGTCGCAGGCCATCGCCACCTCGCAGCCGCCGCCGAGGGCGATCGAGTTGACGGCGGCGACCGTCGCCACACGCTCGGTGCCGAACTCGCGCATCACGGCGTGGCCGGTGTTGATCAGCTCTTCGCCCTCGGCTTCGTCCATCTGCGTGAAGGCCTTGATGTCGGCCCCCGCCGAGAAGACCAGCGGGATCGATGAGGCGATCACCATCGCGCCGACCCCCTCGGAGTCCTTCACCCGCTCCCAGACGGTCTTCAGGTCGCGGATCACGTTGGGTGAGATCGCGTTCATCGGCGCGTTGGCGAGCCAGGCGATCGCGACCTCGCCGCGCGTCTCCAGCTTCACCGTCTCCGGCTGCTCGCCCTCGTCGGGCTGCGGGTAGGGGTAGAAGCCCTGGCCCGATTTGAGCCCGAGGCGGCCCTGGGCGACCAGCCGCCTGAGCAGGACGGGTGGGGCGAAGCGGTCGCCGTGCCTCTCCTCCAGCTGCTCGATCCTCTCCAGCACCGAGTCGAGGCCCTCGTGGTCGGTTTTCCAGAAGGGCGGAAAGAGGCCTTTGCGCGGGTCGAGGCCGGCGCCGGCCATCATCCCCACGTCGATGTCGCGCACCGAGCAGACCCCCTCCTCGACGAGGCGGCAGGCCTCGATCAGGGCACGGCCCGTGAACATCGCGATCAGCTCCTCGGTGTCCGGCTCCGCGTCGCCCGGGATGTTCTGCTCACCCTCCTTGAAAAAGCCCTCGCCGCCTGTCTTGGCGCCGAGCTTGCCGTCGGCGACCAGCTGCTTCAGGCCCTGGTGGACGTAGAAGCTTTCGCCGTAGGAGTCGTTGAGGTGCTCGGCGACGTGCAGCACGGTGTCCAGCCCGAGCAGGTCGGTGAGGAAGAAGGGGCCCATCGGCGACAGCTTGGCTCCGGCGATCGCCTCGTCGATCGCCTTGATCGATAGGCCCTGCTCCTCCTGGGCGCGCCAGATCTCGCCCATCGTCGCCATCAGCACGCGGTTGACCACGAAGCCGGGCAGCTCGCCGCAGACGATCGGCTGCTTGCGGATCGCCTGCGCGAAGTTGTGGGCGGCGGTTGCCGTCTCCAGCGAGGTGTCGTCGCCGGCGATCACCTCGACCAGGGGCATCACCGAGGCCGGGTAGAAGAAATGGAAGCCGACCACCCGGTCGGGGCGCAGGGTCGCCTCGCCGATCTCGGTGATCGAGAGCGAGGAGGTGTTGGAGGCGAGCATCGCGTGGCCGGGGGTGGCGGCGTCCAGCTCGCGGAACACGGCCTGCTTGATCTCCATCTTCTCCGGGACCGCCTCGACGACGAAATCGATGTCGCCGAACTCCGCGTAGCTGGTCGTGCCGGTGACGTGGCCCATCACCTCGTCGAGGCGCGCGTCGGCCTGCTCCTGGGTCAGCTTCTCCTTCTCGACGAGCCGGGACAGCTGGCCCTCGGTGACCGCGCGGGCTTTCTCAAGCGCGGCGTCGACGAACTTCTGGTCGATGTCCTTGACAACGACGGGGATGTCGGCGGCGGCGATCGCCTGCGCGATCTCCCCACCCATCGTGCCTCCGCCCACAACGGCGGCCTTGGATACGAACATTCGAGTCGGTCCTCCGGATCTGGCTTCGGAATGCGGCGCCTGGCCGCGGATCGCTGCAGGCTATCGGTCGTCGGGCACCGGGCGCAGGCGCGTCCTCGGGTCCGTCGACGCCCCGCCGCGCGATGTTGCGAGCGACGCTCTGGATAACGCATCGAGGGCAAATCTTGTACGGCGGTACAAGACATCTTCTGCTCCGTGGCATTAGGCTCCTTTCGCTCCGCAATGGGATAGAAGGCAATTGGTGCGCGCCCGGCGCGGGCGTGCCAGACGACAGTGGGAGACTGACCAAGCGATGACTCGTATCCGCCAGCAGAACGTGACCGCAGCGCAGTGGAGCTCCAACGGGGAGGCTCTCGGCGCGCTCGACCTGACCCAACCCGAGAACGACCTCTTCGG
Organism: Solirubrobacterales bacterium; assembly: GCA_036374255.1. GTDB lineage: Bacteria > Actinomycetota > Thermoleophilia > Solirubrobacterales > 70-9 > VRUE01. Next base: position 4,445 of record DASUUD010000273.1, read on the forward strand.
CGCCAACGTGTTCTCGGTCGAGGTGCAGCGGGAGCGGCTGCCCGCCGACACCTTCGAGAGGCTGCAGACGACGCTGGAGGGAGGCGAGGCGCTCGATCCCGCCCTCGCC
>DASUUD010000274.1:0-4852 GCA_036374255.1 Solirubrobacterales bacterium
CCTTGAGGCGGACAACGCTGCGCCCGGCCCGCGCCGCCTCCACGAGCCGCTCGTTGATCTCCTCCTGCGGCACGGACGTGCGGGCTCTCGGGTACCCATAGCGACCCCTTAGAGCCGGCACGTCCGGGGGGGCCTTGCCGACGTAGATCAGCTCGGCATCGGCCCGGGCTCCGTCCAGCGCTCCCGGGGGGATGAGGCGGTCGTGGAATATCACGTCGGCGGAGGCGATCAGCTCCAGCGACCGCGCGGTCATCAGCCCCGGATCTCCGGGGCCCGCGCCCACCAGGTACACGATCCCGCCCCGAGCACTCATCGCGTGGTTCCTTTGTCCAGATATTCGCGACTAGCGAACCACGCCGCCGTTCGCCGTCGGACCGCCCTCATCGTGCGGTTCCTTTGTCAAGGCCTGTGCGACAAAGGAACCGCGCGGCGGTCATGCGCCGCCTCCGAAGTGCTCCGCGCGCGCGAGGATGTCGCGGGCGCCCGCCGAGATCAGGCGCTGCGCGATCGAGGCGCCGGCGGCGACGGGCTCCTCGGCCTCCCCCTCGACCCGGTCGCGAAGCCACTCGCCGCCGTCCGGGAGGCCAACGAAGGCCTCGATGTCCAGCCGCTCGCCGTCGAGGCTCGCGTGGACCCCGATCGGCGTGGCGCAGGTGGCGTCGAGAAGGGCCACGACGGCGCGCTCCGCGGTCAGCTCGCGCAGTGCCGTGTCATCGCCGATCGGGGCGACGGCGTCGATCGAGTCCTCGTCGTCGCCGCGGACCTGCACGACCAGGGCGCCCTGCCCGGCGGCTGGGGTCATCAGCTCCGCCGGGAGCGCGAAGGAGCCCTCGTCCTCGCGGCCGAGGCGCCGCAGGCCCGCCCTGGCGAGGACGACCGCATCCAGCTCCCCCTCGCCGAGCCTGCGCAGGCGCGTGTCGACGTTGCCGTGCAGCTCCTCCACCCGCAGGTCGGGACGCGCGGCGAGGAGCTGGGCGCGACGGCGCAGGCTTGCCGTTCCGACCCGCGCCCCCTCGGGGGCGTCGTCGAGCGAGGAACCCACGCCGATCCACACGTCCGCTGGGTCCTCCCGCGCTGGCACCGCGGCGATCGCGAGCCCCTCCGGGATCTGCGCCGGCAGGTCCTTCGCCGAGTGCACGCCGATCTCGGCCTCGCCCGCGAGCAGGGCCTCCTCGATCCCCCTCACGAAGCGCGCCTTGTCGCCCGGCCGGCCGTCGGAGGAGACCTCGACCAGCTCCGCTCCGCCCAGCCGCTCGGCAACCCACCGGGCCTGGGCGAGCGCCAGAGCGCTGCCCCGGGTCGCGATCCTCACTCGCCGCCGCGACGCCGGCGCAGCTCGGTGACGCTTCCGCCGGCCTCGCTCTCCGGCTCGGTCTCGGCGTCCAGCCCGAACAGCTCGCGCAGCGCGCTCACGTAGAGGTAGGCGTCGTCGCTTCCGGCAGAGCGCTTCATCCGCACGGTGGGCTCGTGCAGCAGACGGGACACGACCGCCCGCGTCATCGCGGCGAGCCGCTCGCGATCCTCGTCGCTGAGGCTCTGCCAGCGTCCGTCGTTCTCCGCCAGCACGCGACGCACGATCTCGTCCGCGCGCTCGCGCAGCGAGGCGACCGTGGGCAGCACCTCGAGGGAGGCGAGCCAGCGCTCGAAGCGATCCTGCTCGGCGGCGAGGATCGGCTCGGCCCGGCGCGCCTCGGACTCTCGCCCGTTCGTGTTGCGCTCGACGATCTGCTGGATGTCGTCGATGTCGTGGAGGCTGACCCCGCTCACCTCGCGGCATTGGGGCTCGATGTCGCGGGGAACGGCGATGTCGACAATGAGTAGGGGCCTCCCGTGGCGCGAGCTCATCACGTGTTCGAGCTCATCGCGCTCGACGATGTGATGAGGCGAGTTGGTCGCCGAGACGACGATGTCGGCGGCCTCGAGCTGGGCGGGGAGGTCGTCGAAGCGGACCGCCTGCCCGCCGAAGTGCTGGGCCAGCCCGATGGCACGGTCGTAATGGCGGTTGGCGACGAACACGGTGGCGACGCCCCTCGCCACCAGGGCCCTGGCGACGAGCTCCGCGGTCTCGCCGGCGCCGATCACCAGCACCCGCCGCTCGTAGAGGTCGCCCAGCGTGCGGCGCGCCAGCTCCACCGCGACCGAGGGGATCGACACCCCCCGCTCGCCGATCGACGTCTCCTCGCGGGCCCGGCCGCCCGCGGCCAGGGCGCCGCGGAAGAGTCGGTTGAGGATCGGCCCGGTCGCGCCCTCGACCAGGGCGAGCTCGTAGGCGCGTTTGACCTGACCCTGGATCTCCGCCTCCCCGACGATCATCGAGTCGAGGCCGGCCGTGACCCGGAAGAGGTGGCGGGCGGCCTCGCCGGAGCGCAGCGAGTAGAGGTGGCCGAGCAGCTCGGTGGGCCGGATCTCCGCCTGACGGGTCAGCACGCCCAGCGCCGTGGACTCCGCCTCGACCGGGTCGGAGACGATCAGGTAGAGCTCGGTGCGGTTGCAGGTCGAGAGCGCAGCGGCCTCGTGGATGCCCTCGGAGGAGGTCAGCTCGCCGAGTGCTCCGACGGCGCGGCCCTCGGTCAGGGAGAGGCGCTCGCGAAGGTCGAGCGGCGCGGTCTTGTGCGAGACCCCAAGCGCCAGCAGCTCAGACATCAGATTCCGCCCGCGTACTCCGCTCCGCGTCCGCCGGGGGCGGGTGGGGTTCACCCTGGATCCCAACAGCAACTACCTCGCTCGGGCGCGAAGAATCAGAGTTCGACGCGCCCTCGCTCGTGTCTCTGTCGCTCCGCTGCTCGGCAAAGCTGGCCAGTTCGCGCAGCTCGCGCTCGATTCGCTGCAGTTTGATCGCCATGATCGACACGTAGATGACGATCAGGACGACGAAGACGACGTAGGCGCCCGCGACGTACTTGCCGGCCTCGTCGAGCGGCAGGGCGGGCATCGCTAGCGCACCTCCGGGGCGATCCGCGAGGCGGCAGCCGGCGAGGGCGCGTCGAGCGCCCGCCGCAGGCGCTTCAGCTGGCCGGAGGCGCTCTTCGCGGTCAGCTCGAACTTGACCAGCGTCACCCAGAGCAGGGCCATCGCGGCGAGGCAGACCAGGAAAGTGAGCATCATCGACCCCGGCAGGCCGCCGCCGGTCGTGGCGAAGACGCGCGGGTGGACGAGGCTCTCGGCGAGCCGCACCGCCGTGAAGTTGAGCGGCACGAAGGCACCGGCGGTGATCGCGAAGACCGAGGCGTAGCGGGCCTGGCGGTCGCGGTCCTCGATCGCGTAGCGGAAGGGGTAGTAGGTCGCGTACATCAGGAAGACGATCAGGAAGCTGACCAGGGTCGGCTCGTCCCAGACCCACCAGTGTCCCCAGGAGGCCTTGGCCCAGATCGAGCCGGTGATCAGCACGGCGACCCCGAAGATCACCGACATGTGGATCGAGACGTAGGAGTAGGCGTCCCAGCGCGAATCGCCGCTGCGCAGGTGGAGAATCGCGAAGACCCCCCCGGCCACGAAGCCCAGCAGGGCGACGATCGCCAGCGGCACGTGCAGGTAGAAGATCTTCTGGATGAAGCCCTGGTCCGCGTCGAGCGGCGCGTAGAAGAAGACGAGCGAGAGGCCGACGGCGAGCGCCGCGACGGTCGCGATCGAGAGGGATCTCAGTCCTTTGCCGTACATCTTGCGCTCCGGGAGCCCGCACCGGCCCCCGTTCAGTCCTCCAGCAGGAAGTCGAACACCGCGTATCCGACGAGGAGGAAGATCAAATCGTATAGGCCGAGGACGGCAAGCCAGGTGCCGAACCGCTCGTAGGAGGGCCCTCCCGCCTCCAGCAGGTGCCCGCTGGCGCCGGTCGCCGCGATCATCAGCGGAACAACGAGCGGCAGCAGGACGAGCGGCGCAAGCAGGTCGCGAGCCCGTGAGTTGACCGCCATCGAGGAGATCAGCGTGCCGGTGGCCGCCAGCCCGAGGTCGGCGAGCAGCAGAACAGCGATCAGCGGCGCCAGTGCCCCGGCGGAGTCGAGGAAGAAGAGGGCGAAGACGGGCACCACGATCAGCTCCAGGACAACCAGGTAGGCGAGGAGCGCCGCCGCCTTGGCGGCGAAGAGGGCGCTGCGGTCGATCGGGGCGAGGCGGATCGCGTCGAAGCCCCCCTCCTGGCGCTCGGCCACGAAGAGGCGGTTGATCGCCAGCACCGCCGCGAACAGCAGCGTCGCCCAGAGGACCCCGGCGGCGAGGCTGCCAGAGAGGCTGGCGCGGTCGAGGCCGAAGCGGAAGATGACGAAGGTGGTGACGGCGAAGAGCGCCATCGCTGGCAGCGACTGCAGGGTGCGCAGCTCGGTCCTCAGGTCCTTGCCGAGGATCGTCGCGAAGGCGAGCCGGGACGGGGTCATGTCACGGCGACCTCCGCCGCAGTACCCAGGCGCAGCACCTGGTCCGCGTCGGGGAGGAAGCGGTCGGGGTCGTGGGTGACGATGACCCTGGTGCGCCCCTCTGCGGGGCCGATCAGCTCTCTCGCCAGCTCCCGTCCCTCGGCGTCGAGGTTGGACTCGGGCTCGTCGAGCAGCAGCAGCTCGGGATCGTGCAGGACGCAGCGGCATAGCGCCAGCCGCTGCCTCATTCCGGCGGAAAGCTCGGCGACCCGCTCGTCGGCGCGCCGCGCCATTCCGACCGCGTCGAGCAGCGCCGCGATCCGCGCCTCGGCGGACTCGCCGCGCAGCCCGTGCAGGCGGCCGTGGAAGCGTAGGTTCTCTCGCCCGGTCAGGTCGCGGTAGAGCAGCGGCTCGTGGCCGAGGAAGCCGACCCGTCCCCGAACCTTCCACCCCTCGGTGGGCAGCCCGGATCCCAGCACCCTCACCTCACCGGCGCTGGGGCG
>DASUUD010000275.1:0-10005 GCA_036374255.1 Solirubrobacterales bacterium
AGCGCAGGGCCTCGCCTGCCAGCAGGCCGTTCACGGGCAAGGTCGTCGTGTCGCCCCCCTCGAGGAGAAAGCCGTGCATCTGCGTGTCGCGCTTCAGCCCGACCAGCGAGGTCTGGTACCGCTTTCCGCCCTCCCCCAGGGAGACAGGCACGTCGACCGCCGCCTCGACCATCTCGACCCCCTCCGTCCTTTCGATGCGGCGGAGGTCGGCAGCGTCGAGGGCGCCGCGGTAGTGGAGCTTGGCGTCCTGGCGGTCGATCTCCTCGTACTGGCGGTTGGTGAGGATCTGGACCGTGTCGATCATCCCCCAGGAGACGATGATCAGGGTCAGTGCGAGGACGACGCCGAGGATGGTCGAGAGGGAGCGGCGCGGATTGCGGCCGATCCCACGGATCGTCATCCGCCAGCGCACGGGCAGGCGACGCAGGGGCGGAAGCAACCGCTCCGCGAGGCTGAGCTTGCCCCGCCCGGAGGGAGCGAAGTGGCGCATCGCCTCCGCGGGCGGCACCCGCGCCGCCCCGGCCGCCGGAAGTGCGGCGGCCACCACCCCGGTGAGCAGTCCGAAGGCGACCCCGATCGCCGCGGTGAGCGGCGAGACCTCGGTGAGCGTGATCGGGATCGAGAGCTCCGTCGTATAGGCCTCGGTGACCGCGCCGGCCAATGCCGTGCCCGCCGCGGCGCCCAGCACGCCTCCGGCCAGTCCGGCGGCAACCCCGAAGCTCACGTAGTGGATCACGACCTGGTTCCGCGAGTAGCCGCAGGCGCGCAGCATGCCGACGATCGGCCGCTGCGCCGTGACCAGCCGCCGCATCAGCACGCCGGTCGCCAGGGCGGCCGCGGTCAGGAAGAGCAGCGGGAACATGATCGCCAGCTCGCGGAAGCTCTTCACGTCCTGCTGCAGAGCGCTGTTCGACGGCTGGTCGGCCCGAGTGAGGACGTCCGAGGCGCCCAGGTTCGCGGCCCGCCGGCTCAACCTCTCGGTCAGCCCGGGGTCGTCCTCGCCATCGGCGTAGTAGATCGCCACCTGGTTCGGCCCGGAGAGGCCGGCCAGCCGCCTCGCGGTCGGCTCAGGCGCGAAGAGGACCCCGAAGTCCTTTGGCGAGGGCAAGATTTCCTGCCGGCTGCGGGCCGGCCAGAAGTACTCGGGCGAGGCGACGGTCCCGAGGATGCGCAGGCGGTCCGGCCCCCGCGAGCCTGCGACCGTGACAGCGTCACCGACGCCCAGGTCGAAGGTGTCGGCCATGTGCTGCTCCACCAGCACGCCGTTCGGCCGGCCGGGAACGGGGTAGCGTCCCTCGCCGACGTCGACTCTGTTGACTTCGGGCTGATGGCCGGCCGGCAGGCCGATAACCCGTCCCAGGAACTCGTCGCGGCCCACCCGGATCGGCAGGTCGGCCTGGGTGCGCGCCTGGATCGCCTCCACACCGTCGGCGCGGCCGGCGAGCCGCGCGATCCGCTCGGTCCTGCCGCCCGTCACCGTGAGGTTGGCGAAGCGGTACTCCGTGAAGGCTCGAGCGTAGGACGCATCCAGGTTTCGATATGCGTCGTAGCTGGCCCCGAACAGGGCGACCCCGAGGAAGATCGTGACGGCGATCGCGACGAACGAGGCCCGCTGCCGGCGCATGTCACGGCGCGCCTTCGTCCGCAGGGTCACGCTCATCGCAACGATGGCTCCCGCGTCGTTCCCTCGCGCGGAAGCAGATATGCACGCTCGCTCACTACCGCGCTCGCGGTCACCACTCGAGCGCCTCCGCAGGGGCCGGCCGCTCGTTGCGTTCGTCCGCGACGATCCTGCCGTCACGCATCCTCAGCACCCTGTCCGCCATCCGGCCGATCGAGGCGTTGTGGGTGACCAGCAGCACGGTCTGGGCGAGCTGGTGGCTCAGCTCGTGCAGCAGGGCGAGAACGGTTCGCCCCGTCTCGAGGTCGAGCGCACCGGTCGGCTCGTCGCCGAGCAGCACCTTGGGCCCACCGGCGAGTGCTCGGGCGACCGCTACCCGCTGCTGCTCACCGCCGGAGAGCTGGGCCGGAAAGTTGTCCATGCGATCGCCGAGGCCGACCCGCTCCAGCATCTCGGCCGCCCGGTCAGCGCCGTTGCCCAGCTCCGCCACCAGCTCGACGTTCTCCAGCGCGGTCAGGGTCGGGATCAGGTTGAAGAACTGGAAGATGAAGCCGACCGTCTCTCGACGGAACGTCGTCCTACCCTCCTCGTCGAGACCGCTGACATCGCGACCGGCGACCTCGATGGCGCCGGCGCTCGGGGGCTCGATCCCACCGATCACGTTGAGCAGGGTCGTCTTGCCGGATCCGCTCGGGCCGAGCAGGACGACGAACTCCTCGCGCCAGATCCTCAGGTCGATTCCGCCGAGGGCGTGGACGGCGACCGCGCCCTCGCCGTAGGTCTTCTCGACCCCCCGCAACGAGATCGCGGGCTCACCCACCTGAGGTGTCGCGCGGTGAGATTGGCCGGCCTCGACCGACATCTACATTCGCTGCTTGCGCTTCCTCTTGGCGGGCGGTTCGTCCTGGTCCTCGCCTTCGGATCCGCCCTCCTCCGGCGGCTCGCCGCCGCCCAGCCTCTCCGCGGCCTCCTGGCCGGGCGTCGGCCAGGGAATGGCCTCGCCGGCCGCCCAGGCGGGCGGGCGCCCTCCGGGGACCCAGCCGGCCACGAGCAAGGCGAAGTAGAGGAACCAGATGAAGGTGAACTGGATCAGCAGAAGAAGGGCGGCCGCCCCCATCGCCATCCCCAGCGAGCCCCAGAAGCGGGTCAGCAGGCCGGTGCGCATCGCCCAGAGGCAGCTGTAGAGAAGCGCGACGGCCAGCCCGAGGCGGCCGGCGAACTCGAGACCGATTCCGAGCGAGCGGGTCGGAGCCTCGGCGACAGCGTCTTCCGCCCTCTCGTCGGCGACCTCCCGCTGCGCGCATCGCCGCAGCGCACTCGGCACGGGTGTCCCGAAATCCTCCCGGAACGCCTCCTCATCGTCCTCCCGATCGGATTCGCAGCGTTCCCTCGCCTCCGTGGCGGTGAGGTCCGCCGTCCCCTCCCCGGCGACGAATTCGGAGGCGGCATCGTTCGTCGTCACCGAAAAGAGGATCGCCGCAGAGCAGAGGAAGATGGGACCCGCGATCACCAGGCCGATCAGAGCGCCGAACACGCGCTCGCTGCGGGCCTGCGCGGCGCGAAACAGGTAGACGAGCGGCGCGACGAGGAGAAGAAACGCGAGACCCTTGAGGATCCCGGACGCGATGACCGCGGAGCTGTTCTCGGTCACCGACCGCAGCACCTCGGCGGCGCCGTCGCCGCCCACCGAGCGCGGCACGATTTCCGCTGCGACCAGCAGGCCGATCGCCCCCAGCGTGGCCAGCGCCACCGGCAGCGACCAGCGTCGCTCGCGGGCGACCACCTCCTCCCTGCCCGGCTGCATCCGCCTCGCTAGCCTCGCTCGCGGAAGTAGAACTGGGGAAGCGCCCCTTCGATGACGTCGGCGGTCATCCGCTGGGCGACCTCGAGGTTGCCGGTCCGCACGGCGATGTCGTCGAGCGTCACGATGCCGGCGAGCCTATCGCCGTCCACCACGGGAAGGCGGCGCACCCTGTGCTGGACCATCAGCGCCGCCGCCTCGTCCAGATCCATCTCCGGCTCGCCGCAGATCAGCGGCCGCGAGGCGTGCTCGCCGACCCCAGTTCCCGGATCCACTCCCTCGGCGAACACCCGCACGGCGATGTCGCGGTCGGTGATCATCGCGACCGGCGAGCCGGCGGGATCGACGATCACCACCGATCCCACCCGGTGTTCGCGCATCTGCCGGGCCACCGAGACCGAGCTCGCCTCCGGAGCCGCGGTGACGACCCTCGGGGTCATGATCTCGCTGAGAACCACGATCCGTACGCTACATGCCGTGCACGAGGAGCAGCGAATCCCCGTGGTCCCGCTGGAGGCCGGGAGCGGGCCCCAGAACCCACCCTGCCCGGCCTGCGGCGAGCCGCTCTTCGGCTGGATCGACGCGCTGCCCGGCCTGGCCGGGCCGGTGAGGCGCTGCGAGAGCTGCGGCCTCGGTGTTGTCGGGGCGCCCGGCGACGCCCAGGAGGCGCTGCGCGAGCTGGGCCGGCTGGAGTCCGGCCGGGCCGTGACGATCCCCAGTCGCGCCGGCTTCGCGGCCTGGATCGGGGGCGCCGGGTGGGCCGGGCTCGAGCCCGGCGCACGCTACCTGTTCACCCCGGAGGCGTCGCGCCGGCTGCTGGCACACCGCGACCGGGTCGTGGGTCGGGGCCGCTGGGCCGCGGGCGCCGCCGTCGCGATCGCCTGGCAGACGGTCCTCAACGGATTCACCTTCGGCCGCAACCTCGCCCTCGGCGCAATTGGGAAGTCCACGGCCGTGCCCGCGGAGCGGCGCTGGCAGCGCTGGCTCGACGGGCTGATCACCGTCGTCGTGGGGCTTCCGGTCCTGCTCTTCGCGCTCGCTCTGGAGCTGGTCGCGGCCGCCGCGGGCCGCGGCGCGGCCGTCTCGCTGCGCTTCGAGCGGCTCTAGGAGAGCCCTTCGCGGGCCTCGCGGACGAGAGTCACCGCCTCCGGGAAGAGGACGCGGATCGCGTCGCGTACCTGCATCGCCTGCTGGTCCGGGCCGCCGCTCAGCTCGAGCCTCGAGATCGAGGCGACGGTCATCTCGACCGCCAGCCTGATCGCGTTGTCGGCCCAGGCCACCCGCTGGGTGGACTGCATCTGCTCCGCCAGGTCCTCCATGCGGGCCCGGAACTCCTCCGGATCGCCGAACAGGTTGAAGCCGCCGCCCTCCACCCAAGACATGTAAGCAGACGAGGGGGAGAGGCGGCGCGAATTCATGCCATTCGGCGCGCCACCCGCGCGACCCAGCCCCCTAGCGTCGGTCCATGGCCGGCGAGGCAGATCCCGAGGGGGGCTCGGCTTCGGTCGAGGGGGCGGGGCTGGCGGCGTTGATCGCGCTGATCCTGCTGGGGGCGATCGCGCTGATCGCGGCCGAGGGCGAGATCGAGCCGGGGAGGGAGCTGGCAGGCACGATCGGCAGGCGCCTCGCCTGCGGCCCCCGGCTTCCCGGCGCCTGTCGCCACCACCCGCTGGTCCCGGCCTACGGCTGGCCACTCGCCCGCCTGGTCCGGTCCCTGGCGCCGGCGCCGCTCGCCCACCCCGGGCCGGAGGGTCTGCCGCTCGTCCCGGTCGACTTTCGTCGCTGCCGGCGGCCGAGCTGCGCCGTCCCGAAGCCCGGGGGCGCAGGCGCCCACCTGACGACCTCGGGGCGACGGACGACCGCCTTCACGCAGGTCGCCGATCTGCGCCGCACCCTGGGCTGGGTCGAGGTGACGTACTGGCTCTACCGCCCCGGGCTGGGCTGGGAGCGGGTCGTCCGCCGCGCCGGTCGCGCGCAGATCGACGCCGCGAGCCGCACACGAGTGCTCGCCACCGACGACCCCGCGCTCGTCCCGCTCGAGACGCTGCCCGGGCGCGACCACTACGACTTCCCGCGCCACGAGCAGCCGCCCTGGCAGTGGAGCGTCGGGGGCCGCTACCCCGGCTGGTCGAGCTGAGAGCGAGCCGAACCTTTTCCTTCGCCGCCCCGTAGTAAGGGTCGTATGCAGCTCCGGGCAACGCCTCCGATCAGGCTCGCGATCGTCTTGCTTCTCGCCGCCCTCGCGGTACCGGTCGCCGTCGGTGCCGCCCGCAAGTCGCCCGCCACCAAGCGGGTCGTGAAGCTGGTGCGGGCGCCAAGTGGCGACACCGTGCTGGCCGATTTGCGGGGCCGGATCCTGTACAGCCTCAGCGCCGAGAGGCGGGGTAGGTTCATATGCACCGGCGGCTGCCTTCGCATCTGGCCCCCGCTCCTGGTCGCCAAGCGGGTCAAGCCGACGGGGCCGGTGCGGCTCGGAAGAGTCAGGCGCCCAGATGGCCGGATCCAGGTCACCTACCGTGGCCGCCCGCTCTACAGGTTTGCCAGGGACAGGCGGCGGGGCGAGGCGAAGGGCGAGGGCATCAGGGACGTCGGCACCTGGCACGCGGCCGTGAAGCCGAGATCCTCGACACCGCCGCCCGCGCAGCCCGCGCCCTATCCGGGCACGCCCTATCCGGGCACGCCCTATCCGCCGCCCCCGCCCCCGCCCGTGGAATCCCCGGCGCCGAGCCCTCCGCCGCCCGAATCTCCGTACCCTTACCCCTACGGGTACTGATCGGCGGGGCGCCGGCCGCCCGGGCTGAGGCGATGGAGGTGATCGACCGCCACCTCGATCGCGTCGCGCCGAGCACTCCTCCGCCGGGGAGGTCGACGGAAAGGCCGCCGCCGAGCGCCTCGGGATGATCGAGAGGCGCTCGACGAGCTGGAGGAGGAGCTGCACCTCGACGGCCATGTGAAGGTGCCGAAGCAGCGGGACTCGGCGCGAGTGATCAGGCGCTTCCGGGGGTGACCGCGGTCTCACCCTTCTCCGCCCGCTCGCGCGCCTCGTCCTCCTCGGCCTGGCGAATCAGACCGCGCCAGTCGGTGGTGCGGAAGACGAGGAGAATGGAGGCGAAGCCGAGCACGACGGACCAGGCGGCCATCGCGATCTGCGTGCCGACCGAGTAGGAGAGGACGGCGGCGCGCGAGGGTCCGTTGAGGGTCGCGACCAGCAGCGCCTGCTGGGCGCCGGCGCCGCCCGGCGTCAAGGGAACGACGTTGGAGATCGCCTGCACGCTCATCACCAGCATCACCGCCCCCACCGAGCCCCCGATCCCGAATGCCTCGAGGAAGGACCAGAAGGCGGCGAAGCGGCAGAACCAGCCGACGCCCTGCCAGGCGGCCACCTCCCGCAGGTAGCGGCGGGGCTGCGTGAGGATCACCACTCCCTGTTTGACCCGCTCCCAGAACCGCCGGACCCGGTGGGCGAGCACGAAGACGGCGATCGCGATCGCCACCAGCAGGGCCGCTGTGGTGATCAGGAACGCCTGCGGGTGGTCCGCCCAGAAGGAGATCTCGAAGGCGGGCAGGTTGGGGAGCCGGGGCGGCTCCGGCAGCAGGCCCTGGGTGATCGCGTAGAGGAGGACCAGCACCCCGGCCGTCGTGTCGAAGACTGTCTGCACGAGGAAGGACGAGGTGACCGCCGGATAGGAGGAGCCGGGGATCTGGCGCTTGACCAGGAAGACCTTGGTGACGTCTCCGGCCCGGGCGGGCACGATCGCGTTGATTCCCGCGCCGGCCAGGTAGGCGGCGCTCAGCTGCAGGAAGGAGATCCGAACCCCCGGGTAGGCGGCGCGCAGCACGTTGCGCCACGCCCAGGCGCGAGCCAGCTGCATCCCCAGCAGGAAGAGGAGCGCCATCGCGAAGGCGCCCCACTCGATCGAGGAGAGGTTCTCGAAGAACGCCTCGGCCCCCCGTCCGAAGGCCCTGAGGCTCGACGCGAGATCGGCGAAGGTCATCGCAGCTACACTAGCCCGCTCGTGTCACCGCCCCAGTCCACCCAGACTGCCCCCGGGGCCCGCCCCGACCCCGCCGACGAGGCGATGTGCGCGCGCGCCCGGGAGCGTTACACGGGCGACCGCAGGAGCCGCTTGCGGCGCCGTCGCAAACGCCACGCAGGGCTGCCCAACCTGATCATCATCGGCGGGCTGAAGTGCGGCACGACGAGCATCCACCACTACCTCGGCCTCCATCCGGAGATTCAGATGTCGAAGCCGAAGGAGCTGAACTTCTTCGTCGAGGAGCTGAACTGGGATCTCGGCCTCAACTGGTACGCGAGCCGCTTTGACGACCGCTTCAGGGTGCGCGGCGAGTCCTCGCCCCACTACACCAACCTCCCCTACTTCAAGCGCGTCCCGGGGCGGATACGCGAGCACTGCCCGGACGCTCGCCTGATCTACATGGTGCGCGACCCGATCAAGCGCATCCTCTCCCACTGGGTGCACGCGACGGGCGCCGGCTACGAGACGCGCGAGCTGGTGCCGACCATGTCTGAGCCCGACTCCTCCTACATGCACCGCTCCAAGTACTGGATGCAGCTGCAGCCCTACCTGGAGCTGTTCGACCGGGAGCAGATCGAGGTCTTCACCCAGGAGGAGCTGCAGACGGAACGTGAGGAGACGATGCGCAGGGCGTTCCGCTTCGCCGGCGTCGACGAGGGCTTCACCTCCGAGCAGTTCGACCGCGAGTGGGAGAAGTCGAGCGCCAAGCAGGGCGACAAATACCAGTTCATGGAGAGGCTGATCAAACTCCCCGGCTTCCGCTCCTTCGATCGCAACTTCGACCGCCTGCCCGAGTCGCTGCGCTGGCTGGTGGAGAAGGTCGTCCACGACCCCGAGAAACCTCCGGCGCCGAAGCCGAAGCTCCCCGACGACCTCTTCGAGACGATCCGTGGCCGCTTCGGCGAGGACGTCGCCGCCCTGCAGCAGTTCGCCGGCCGCGAGTTCGCCGGCTGGCACGAATACTCCTAACGCACCCGGCGCGCGGGTCCTGTCGCGGGGACGCACTAGGCTGCAAGAGGTGCGGCGCCTGATACCCGACCCCGCCCCGACCTCAGTCGAGGAGCAGCTCTACTCCTACCGGCCCTGGGAGCATCCGCACGAGGAGCGGCCCTTCGTTGCGATGAACTTCGCCGCCACAGTCGACGGGCGGGCGACGATCGAAGGGGTCTCCGGGCCGATCGGTTCCCGCACGGACACGGAGATGCTCGCGGAGCTGCGGACCCGCTTCGACGCAGTGATGATCGGCGCCGGGACGATGCGGGCGGAGCGCTACGGACGCCTCGTCCCCAGCCAGGAGAAGCGCGAGCATCGCGAGCGGCTGGGACTCCCCCACGATCCCCTGATGGTGATCGTCAGCGGCCACCTCGACCTGCCCTGGGACGCCCCCCTGTTCACCGAGGAAGCGGGGCGCGTGCTGGTCTTCACCGCCTCGGAGGCCGAGCCTCCTGATACCGCCACGACGCTGCGGATCGTGCGGCACGAGGGGCGGGTCGACCTCGCCGCCGCGCTGCTCCAGCTTCGCCGGGAGCGCGGCGTGCGCGCCCTGCTCTGCGAGGGTGGACCCCGGCTCCACGCCGAGCTGCAGGCGGCAGGCCTGGTCGATGAGCTCTTCCTGACGATCGCGCCCAAGCTCGGCGGGGGCGAGTCTCCCCACATCGTCGAGGGAGAGCTGCCCGGCGTCATCCCGCTCGGGCTGGCCTGGCTTTTGGAGAAAGAGGGAGAGTTGTTCGCCCGCTACCGGCGCAATCCCGGCGCCCCGCGGTAGCGTTCTCCGCCACCACCCCCGAGAGAGGAACGACGCAATGGACTTCAAGCCCAGCCCCCAGGTCGAGACCCTGCGCGAGCGCATCCTCGACTTCATGGATGAGCACATCTATCCCCAGGAGCGGGAGATCATGGAGGCGATCGACGCCGAGGTGGGGCCGGGCGTTCCCTACCCGAAGATCCTGGTCGAGATACGCGAGCGGGCGAAGTCGGAGGGGCTCTGGAACCTGTTCATGCCCGACGAGCGCTTCGGGCCCGGCCTGACCAACTGGGAGTACGGGCTGCTCTGTGAGGAGATGGGCCGGAGCCCGGCCGCCGCGCCGATGGCCTTCAACTGCGCGGCCCCCGACACCGGCAACATGGAGATCCTCGCCGAGCACGGCACCGAGAAGCAGAGCAAGCGCTGGCTGGAGCCGCTGCTCGAGGGACAGGTCCGATCCTGCTTCTCGATGACCGAGCCGGAGGTCTCCGGCTCGGACCCGACCCTGCTGCAGGCGCAGGGGGTACGCGACGGGGACGAGTGGGTGATCAACGGCCACAAGTGGTTCACGTCGGGGGCCGTGGGCGCCGACTTCGCGATCGCGATGGTCGTGACCGAGCCCGACGCGCCTCCGCACAAGCGCGCGAGCCTGATCATCGTTCACACGGACGCGCCCGGCTTCAACCTGGTGCGCCCGGTTCCGGTGATGGGCCACGACGGCGGCCCCGGCCACTGCGAGATTCGCTACGAGGACTGCCGCGTGCCGGCGGAGAACCTGCTCGGCGAGCGCGGCGGCGGCTTC